>JBAXCM010000225.1:0-7508 GCA_037141475.1 Verrucomicrobiota bacterium
GGTGTGAAGGCGACGCGGGAATCCGCGTGGTGGGTTTCCAAGCCGGCGGACGGGTCGTCAAAGTCATCGTTGGAAGCGATGACTTTGCCATCGGCATCTGTGACGCGGAGCATGGAATCCAAGGGCGAGCCGAGCCTGCGGGCGCGGATTTCCGCCACGACCTCGGCACCCGCCGGCAAGTGCAGCGGAAAGACGTCATGCTCGCCGGGTTGGCTAATGATGGCGTTAATGGTGCAGGGGAAGCTCAGATTTGAGGGGGCTTTGCCGTCGGCCGCTTCGGTGAACTCGGTAAAACGCCCGGCTTCAAACTGCACAAACCCGATGGCCGGTGCATGCAAACCAATGTTGAGCAATCCTGGCGTGTCGCCGGCATCCACCGCCAACTTGCGCTCTGGCAAATTCCAGCCAGCCACCCGCACATCCACCCGGGTGTGGATCTGACCCCCAGTAGGGAATTGCTCCGTTAGACAGGGGAGTTCGCCCACGCTGATCCGATAGACAAAATCCTCGCGGCCGCGGCAAATCGAGTCACGAATCCGCAGTGTGTAGCGCCCATCGGCCGGCAGAACCACGCACAGCAGAGGGTCGGGCCGGTAGCCAAAGTCATCGCTGAAGGCAACTTCGCGGCCCTTGGCATCCATCAGGGTGATGATGGCCTGGAACCAGCCCGGCACTGCGTCTGCCAAATAGGGGATGAGCTCGCGGGCCGCCACCGCCACCGTCAGGTGCCTGCCCTTGCGTCCGTCGAAGGAAAAATAATCCACGTCACCTGGTAAAATGCGCCCGTTGATGACCGTCGGCAGGGTCACCGGGGTGGCTGCGGCTTGCTCGATGGTGTCGTTAGGCTCAATTTCCATAATTTCCGGCAGCACGCCGATCTGGAACACCAATGGATTGGATAGGCCGGCTGGGGTGAGCAGGCGGATTTCCCGGTTACCGGGAAGCGCCTCGGGGGCAAGGGTGACGCGGAGGGTGACGCGTTCGACGAGTTGGGGATTGAGTTGGTGTTTGGGGTCGCGGCGTTGCGCCACGGTTTCGCGGAAAGCGGCCACCTCGTCGTCAGTGAATCCGGCTTGGTGGGCGATTTGGCTGAGCAAATCTTCATCACGAGTGAAGCCGGGCGAGCGCTTTCCCGCCTTCATTTTCTCACGCTCCGCTAGCAGCGCCTCGCGTATCGCCTTTTCCCGCGGGCCAGCCAGCGGCTTGAAAATCTTCAGCACCTCAACACTCGCCCCGCCCCCGGAAATAAGCGCGGCGCTCGCACCAGATAGATTGGCGCCACCCACGGTGACCTCAAAGCGGCTGCCCTGGCGGCCGCCCGCCGGCAAAGCATAACCGATGACGGGATTGGCTTGGCCCAGACCTTTTTGTTGTGACGATGCGGGCAGTGCCAGCAGAAGCGCGAGAAGAAAAACCAAGCGGCGCAGGAGCCAGCCAGCCGACGATCCGTCGGATTGGGTGTTAGGGATGAATGACATGATAGGGAAAACGCTCACATGATTTCCGCCAATCGGCCGCCGCTTTGGAGTTTTTCGTCCTTGCTTGGGATGACGCGGGCGGTGAGGCCGAGCGGATGCGGCAGGGTCGCCTCGGTATCGATTCCCATGAGTTGATAAATGCTGCCGACCAGGTCCCATGGATAGATCGGGCGCTCGGTCACTTCCTCGCCGCGGGCGTCGGTGGCACCGACGACGTGGCCGCCGCGGAAGCCGCCGCCTGCGACCATGTGGCAAAAGGCTTTGCCGTGATGGTTGCGGCCGCCGTTCCAAGGGGATTCATTTTGGACTTTGGGGGTACGGCCGAATTCTCCGCCCCACCAGACGATGGTACTGTCGAGCAATCCGCGGGCGGAGAGGTCCTCGATGAGGGTGCCGACGCCCTTGTCCATTTCCGGGAGTTGGCGGCGCATGATTTGGAAGTGTTGTTTGTGAGTGTCCCAACCCTTGTAATTGATCGTGATGTAGGGGACGCCGAGTTCCACCAAGCGGCGTGCCATCAGGCAGGTCTGGCCGAAGGTGCTGCGGCCGTACTTATCGCGCAATTCCGGGCTTTCCTGGTTGAGGTCGAAGGTTTTGGCACCGTCGCCCAAGATCAAATCATAGGCCTCCTCTTCGGCGCGGCGCATGGCAGCCACCGCCGGATGTTTGGGCGCGGCGTTGGCAAGGGTATCCATGCGGTGCAGCAGGTCGCGGCGGGCACGCTGGCGTTCCACGCTGAAGCCTTCGGCAACGATGCCCTCAACGGCGAAGGGAGTTTTAGCGGGATTGCCACCGGTGGCAAACGGCTTGTAACGGGACCCGAGAAAGCCAGCCTCGGAAAAGCGGCCCTGCGGTTCGGTTAGCACAATGTAGGGCGGAATCTGGCCTTTGTAACCGGCCGCCACCCCTTTGAAGAGCGATGCGACGGCCCCCACCGACGGATAGACAATGCGCCCACCCTCGGGGTGGCCGGTTTGCATCACGTAGGAAGCCGTTTCATGACCGTTGAGACCGTGGGTCATGCCGCGCAAAATCGCATATTTATCGGCCTGGCCCGCTAACAAGGGCAACAATTCATTGATGCGGGTGCCGGAAACTTTGGTTTCAATCGGTTTCGAAAACGCCCCGCAGTAATCTGCTCCAGCATCGGGTTTCGGGTCAAATGTATCGAGGTGGCAGGGACCGCCCCACATCCAAATTTGAATAACAGATTTTGCCCGCCCGGGGTGATCGAGCACCTTGCCAGTGGGCGTGGCCCCAGCTGCAAACATCGGTTGGTTTGAAAATAGGATGCTCGCGGAACTGCCCAGCGCAAGCTGCAACGCGAGGCGCCGCGACATTGGCTGCCCGTGGCGGACGGTCTCCGGCGATGATTCCTCAAAACAGGACGGATCTAGTGGCGACATAGGAATTCGGTGGTGTTGAGCAAGGCCCAGATGAGATCGACGAGTGCCTCCTTGCGGTTGGTGGTGGCAGACAGGGTTTCGCGCACCAGCGTGGTTTCCTCAGCGGTGGGCGGCCGGCACAGGATGGTCGCATAAATCTGTCCGGCAGCAATGTTAGGTGCGGCGGCCTTGCGCAGCAATTTGCGCAGGAGCGTGCTTTGGTCGATTTTTGCGCGAATCTGAGAGGAGTTGAGGAAATGCAGACGTTGTGCAGGATTGGGATTTGAGCTGCGCTCCGCCTCCAGCCCGGAATCGCGCGACGGCCGCCCAAACAACTCGAGAAATGAACTACTGATGCTGCCGTCTGGCAAACCGATGGCGTGCGACCCTTCCGGTAAAAACGTGAACGGCTCGGGAATAACACTCGAATACGTCTCACTGGTGCCCGTTACCGCGCAAATCGCATCAATGAGCACCTCCGCATCAAGCCGCCGGATCGGATAGGCCCCAAACAATTCGATAGCCCGGGGATCGGCAACTGCCGGTATGCTGGAAAGTTGATAGGTCCTGGAGTTTACAATGAGCCGGAACAAGTGGCGCATGTCGTAGCTATGGCTGGTGAGTTCCTTTTCCAGATACGCTAACAACTCAGGATGGGACGGCGGATTGTCCTTGCGGACGTCGTCGGGTTCCTGGATGAGACCACGACCAAGCAGCCAATACCAAGCGCGGTTGGCGAGATTGCGGGCAAACCATGGATTGTTAGGCTGAAGCAACCAGTCCGCGAAGACGGCGCGGGGGTCACGCTCGGGCGGCAGGCTGAGCATCTGGCCGTCGGGCATTTTCACCGGGCCCTTGGCAGCGGGCTTGTCTTCATCGAAAAACACGATTTCCTCCTTCCACTCCTTCGTGGATTTGTAGCCGACACGGGAAAAACACACGCTCAGAGCATCAAGTTCGGCGGGCGTCCATGACTCCTGGCGCACACCCATGAACGCGAGCGACACCGCGGCCGCCAACGCCCGTGGCTCGCGGCTTTGCACGGCGCGGAAGAAATTCGATTGAGCGACCCGCATATTGCTACCGGCGGCGGTGAGGAGGCCGCGAGCGAAGCGGTCCATCGGCAGGTTATCGCGGACGCAGTTACGCAGAAGGTGGTGGTAGGCCTGCGCCGGATTGGGCCACAAATTGATGGGAAACTCGGCCTTCACCCGCAGCAGGTCGCTCCATTTCAACGCCCAAAAATCGGCAAATTCCTCACGGGTGAAAAGCGACTCAAGCAGCTTGGCCCGCTTGTCGGATGCCTTGTCGGTTAGAAAGGCGGTCACTTCTTCGTCGTTAGGCAGGGTGCCGATGACGTCAAGAAAGACGCGGCGGATGAACACCGCGTCGGAGCAAGGCAGAGCTGGGGCCAAGCCGTCCTTGGCGAGCCGGGCAAACACCAGGGTGTCGATCCGGCTCGGGGGTGTGGAGAACCAAGCAGTTTCAAACGGTTGGCGGGGCATCGAAGATTCGGAAGAAGGTGCGGCCAGGGTCAAACCCGCACTCAACGCCCAGAGCATCGATGCGAGCCGTCTCATGCCGTCGCTGCTTCCAGTTCGAGCTCAAATAACAGGTTATCGCGGCACACGTCTGCATGCACAACGATCTCCACTTGCGGCGGCAGCCCAAGCGATTGGCGGGCACCAGCCCAAAGCGCCATGTCCTTCGCTTCACGGAAATACGCAATGCCACGCACCGCATCTGACCACTCCATGCCGGCCTTGTGCAGGATGGCTTCCACCACCTCCAAGGTCCGATCAATCTGCGCCTGCACGTCATCTATAAATTCGGTCTCGCCGCCGGGAGCAATGCTCGCACTACCCGAAATATGCAAGGTACGGCTCTCCTGCGTGCTCAGTTCCAGCGCCCGGCTGAAGGCGCTGCCGTACGCATAGGCACAGCCCTGCAGCGGCGACTCCGCCACCCGCACACCCTGCCCGTCGTGCTTCGGGCGCAAGGCATGCACCTTGGCCAGCACCCGTTTGCCCGAGGCGTTGGCGATGCCGATGCCCGTGCTCGCCGGCATCCGCAATGAAAACACATCATGCTTCTTGAAAAACTCGGTGCGCGCCCGGTTGAAATCATCATACCATGACAAAATTCCATCCAAATAATACCACGTGCGCACCACATCCCGAAACACCATCCCATTGGCTTGCAGCGCCCCTTTGATCATCGTCATCACTTGCGTCGTTTGCCCCGCCCCGTCTTGCCCACCATCCGTCGGCACCAGTCCGCCCAGATAACAATACTCCGCGTTTTCGTCCTCAAAGCGGAAACCTATCGTCGTTCCTTCATAGACCACAGGCTCCACTGCCACCCCGAGAAGCGCCCTGACTAACAAGCCGCCGGCCAGCGGGCCGTGATTGCTGTCGTTGATGAGCAATGACACCGGAAACTCCGCAAAAGGCGAGGCCGCCAGCGCCGCCCTCATCTCGCCCATGAGCTGCTCATCGCCAAACCCATCAAGCTCCACCAAGGTCGCACCGGTCTGCTCCAGAAAACCGGACAATTCGGCCAGCCAGCTGGCTGGAGTTGAACCGATATCCGGCACAGATCCTAACAAAAACTCGGTCCAACCGGCCTTGGGAACCGCGCGGCTCCAAAGCGATCCGAAGGTTTCCGTAATGATCTCACCAAGGGTCTGTATGTGCTGCTTCATGTGCGGGGAAATACGGACCAGCCCGGCCCAATATTTCGGAAAATCAGAGTTTTTGCGTCGTGACGCGACATAATAGCCGATTTCGCCGGATGGTGTGGCTCAATCCCCCTACAAGCCGGAAAATGTTTTCGGCAGCCTCAGCACCCGTCGAACGACGGGTCGATTTCTCTGCACCCATATTCGATTTCAGAAATCAACAACCAACCAGCGTCACTCATCAATCCATGGGTGCTCTGCCGCCAGAAAAATCAACCGGGTGGGGGCTCAGCGTGAAAAATCAACCGGGTGTCGGGGTAAAGCAACGGGGCATTGTCCTTGGCAAGGAGCGCTGGAGAGCTACTCTGGTGGTGGAACCCCATGCCCATGCACCCCACTCATTACCTCCAATTTAGAGTCGTTAGAACGGCAACACAGCTGATTGCGCTTTGCGCGATGATGGTCACACCGAAAGCATTCGGCGCGCCTGCCGGTGTTCAGAAGGGTGAATGGAATGGTTATGAGCAGCACAACTTCAATGTAGGAGGACGAGGTGCGCTGCTGGTTATTCCAAAGAAGCCTGCTGAGGGCAATCCCTGGATTTGGCGCACCGAGTTTTTCGGGGTCGATCCGCAAGCTGATATTGCCCTGCTAGATAAAGGTGTGTACGTGGGCTACATCGGCGTTGGCGGCCTGTTTGGAGCTCCGGTGGCTCTCGACGCGATGGACCTCTACTACGACTTTGTTTGCGAAAACTATCATCTCAGTGCCAAAACCGTGCCGGAAGGCTTCAGCCGCGGCGGCTTGTATGCCCTCAACTGGGGAATCCGTCACCCGGATTTGGTGGCCTGCATGTATTTGGACGCGCCGGTGTGCGATTTCAAGAGTTGGCCGGGCGGTGGGGGGCGGACTAGGGCGTCTGGCAGGGATTGGCGGGATTGCCTCAATGCCTATGGGATGAGCGAAGCCGAGGCGCGTGCCTACAAGGGCAACCCAATCGATAATCTCAAACCCATGGCCGACGCCAAGATCCCAATCTTCGTCGTCTGCGGTGACATGCAAGACTGGGTCGTCGCCATCGAGGGCAATGCCCTACTGTTGGAGACACGCTACAAAGCCCTCGGCGGCGACGTCACGCTCGTCAAAAAGCCGGGTGCCGGGCATCGCCCCCACAGTCTCCCGGACCCGACACCCATCGTGAATTTTGTGCTAAAAAACACCAAGCCTGATAAAATCAATCCGGGCAAGTGGAAGTCCATCACCGCTCAAAAAGCGCTTGCAGCCAATAAACCCCTGTCCGACATCCCGGTCAGCACGACGCCTGCCCGCAGCATCGTTCTTCAGCAATTTGAAGCCCAAAAAGGCGTCGGCAATCCCTGCGGTGGACGAGTTCGTGGCTTCGTTCACGCACCAAAAACCGCTGATTACGACTTTGCAATCGCCGCCGACGCCACTGCGGAGTTATACCTTAGCACGGATGAAAACCCGAAGAACAAAGTGCTGGTCGCCTTCACCCGCCAGCCGACAGCTGCTGGAAACTTCACTCAGTTTCCCAGCCAGAGGTCGAAGCCAATCAGCCTCGTGGCCGGTAAGAAATATTACATCGAGGCGCTACACAAACAGAACTCCGGCAACGGCCACCTGTCTGTCGGCTGGGCGGCTGCCGAAGTAAGCAATGGCAAAGTGATACCGGGCACGCAACTCTCTCCGTTCCCGAATGGCGCAATTGGCAGTATCACCCAGGAGATTTGGCTAGATCCGTCGAGCTGGCCGTCACCCCAGAAACCTTGAACAAGGAGCCCAGCACTCATTGCTCGAGATGCGTCCCATCCATGTGCACTGCGAGGCCAGCACGGCCGGACACGCTCTAATGGTGATGCTCGCCTATATCTTGGTGCCGGAACTCTCGCGCCGATGCATCGACCTGCATCGACCTGCATCGACCTGCATCGACCTGCATCGACC
>JBAXCM010000226.1:0-7507 GCA_037141475.1 Verrucomicrobiota bacterium
GTCAACAATGGCGCTGCCAATACCGGTGGCGGCGGCGGCGGCGGCTCGGGCGGCAGTCCTAGCGGTTTTGGCGGTTCCGGCGGATCGGGTGTGGTCATCGTAAGATATCAATTGGGGACCCCTGCTAACACCTTCTCCTGGCTCAATTCGGCATCCTCCGCTTGGAGTCCTGGAAGCAACTGGAACGATGGTTTGACGTACATGATCCCTGCTGGCGAAGCTGACTACTCACTTAGCTTCAACACGGCCGGAACCTACACCGCCACCAACGACCTCAACAGCGGGTTCCTGCTCAACCAACTTAATTTCGGTGGCCCCACCCTCACGCTGTTAGGCAACAGCCTGGCATTCACAGGCACGCTCCCACATATCAACCAAAACAGCACGGCCGCCGTCATGGTCGGCAACAATTTGGTATTGGACGCCGACACGACGATTGGTGGCTCAGGCACAGGAACAGTGACCCTCGCCGGCACAATCTCGGGGCCCGGTGGCCTGACCAAGACCGGGCCGGGGGCGCTGGCTCTAACTGGAGATATTGCCTACGGCGGTGCCACGGTCATCAGCGGTGGCACCTTGCAGTTTGCCAAACCAGCGATTGGCACGGCGTCCTATGCCACATCCAACAGCTTTCTATTCAGTCCTGCCAGCGGCAACCTGCTTGCCGGACTCTCACCCAGCGCCAACACCAACACCGCCGGTGGTGCCGAGGGGTCTGCTGCCGTCACCGTGCTGACGGACGCCAACAATCCGCCGGCCAACATGTCCAACTATCTCGCAGACGGCTACACCATCAGTAGCAACGCGGTTCTAACCTACACACTTCCCGCTGGCGCGGCTCTTGGCTATGATGTCTCGAAAATCAATATCTATGGCGGTTGGGGCGACTCCGGCCGCGAAAACATCACCATGACGAGCATCAGTTACTCGACGATCGAGGCTCCTGCCACCTTCATCACCATCCCTAACAGTTCGGTAAATTACGAAGGCAACACGGCTTCGGCCTTGGCCGCCCTCACGGCCTCTGGCGGAGTTCTGGGGAGTCATGTTTACGCGGTCCGTTTCAGCTTCGGCGGGCAGGAGAACGGCTACGTCGGATATCGCGAATTGGAGGTTGTCGGCACTCCTTCGCAGGTCCCGGTTGCCTCGGCCATCTCGCTCGCGGCCGGCGCAATCCTCGATGTGTCCAATATTCCCGTTTATACCCTGAGCCCCGGCGCATCGCTGGCGACCAGCGGCACCGGCACCACCGTTGGCACAGATGCCGCAGCCATCACCGGCGCGCTCGGCGGCTCGGTTGACCTGGGCTTGCGCCCGCTCACACTGAACTTCACGCCCGCCTCGTTTAGCGGTGACACAACGCACCCCGCGTTGGTTGTGACTCAGGGCACCCTGACAGTCAATGGCCCGATCACTGTTCACGTCAGCGGCGGCACCCCACTGGGAGCCGGAACCTATCGGCTCGTCTCGCAAACCAGCGGCAACATCTCCGGCACACCGACTTTCTCCGCCGCCACCGGTGCCGGCTTGGCACCTGGCTTGTCCGCGCTCGTCCAGATTTCCGGCGGCCGCCTCAATTTGGTGGTTGCCTCTAACATCGTCACGCCGACTATCACAGTGACCCGCCATGACGGCACCACCGACAGCACGATCTACGGCGATTCCGTGTCCTTCGATGTGGCGGTCACTCCAAACACCACGCCGCCCACCGGGCTGGTGACCTTGAAAGACGGCGACACGACCCTCGGCACCTATCCACTGGTTTCCGGTGACAGCGGCACTTGCACCATCACCCCATCGGTGACGGCTCTGACGGCCGGCATCCATGCCAATATCATAGCGCTGTATGCGGGCGACTCGAATTTCAGCAGTGGTGTTTCCGCTGCCTTGAGCCCCCAGACGGTGGCCCCGAAGGTGCTGACCCTTGCCAATGCTTCAGCGACCAACAAGATCGTTGACGGCACCACCGGCGGCACCACGCTCAGCGGCACGCTCACCGGTGTGATCAGCGGCGATACGGTGACGGTCACGCTCTCAGCGGCTTTTGCCAGCGCGGCAGTGGGCGTTCAGAGCGTCGTTTCCACCTCGACCCTCGGTGGGGCCTCGGAGGCCAATTACACGCTGGCGCAACCGACCACCGTGACGGCGGAAATCTTGGCGGCAGGCACCTGGACCGGCAACGGCAACGGTCGCTGGGCCCAGAACGGCGACACCAGCAATTGGTTAGGCGGCTTGATCGCGGGCAACTGGCAAAGTGCCACCTTTGACGGCAATACCGTCAACGGCAACGTGACCCTCGACTGGTACAAAGGGACCGACTGGATCAATCTCAACAGCGGCCTGACGACCGATATTACCTTTTCTACCGGACTCACGGATTGCCTCATTCAGAATGCCGATGGCGGGATCAATATTGCAACCGATAGCAAAGACCTGACGATGAACAATGGCCAGTACCCGTTGTTTGCCGGGGTGACGTGGAACATCGGTGCCGGGCGGACGCTAACCGTCAACAGCAGCATCAATAATGGCGGTGGCATCACCATGAATGGCCCGGGCACCGCAATTTTGACCGGCGCAAACTCGTATTCCGGCCAAACATTCATCAATTCGGGCACACTGGTGGCGAAAAATAATACAGCCTTGGGCGTCGGCGGGTTCAACGGCAACACGATGACTCATCTCAGAGACGGTGCGACGCTGGCGCTGCAAGGCAGCATCTCGATGGACGAACACATGCACATCGCAGGTGCCGGTGTCGGCAGCTTGGGGGCCATCCGCAGCATCAGCGGCAACAACGCGATGACCACCAATTTTGGTTTGGACTCGGACTCCATCATTGGTGTTGATGCCGATTCCCTGACCATCAGCAGTCGGATCTACCACGACGTGGGATCGTATGGCATCACCAAGGTGGGAGCCGGCACGTTGACGCTCTCGGGCGTCAGCATCTACACCGGCACGACGACGATCAGCGCCGGCACGCTCGCCTTGGCTCCTGGGATCAACTACTTCAAGGTCACTAGCGACGGCGACTCGGGTATTTCGACGGACAACACCTACACTCATGCCATCAATCCGGACGGCGGCAGTGTGGCGGTCAACGGGGTTCCCTTCGCAGGGGCAGGGGCGGGTACGCTGGCCGCAGGCAGTCTGGCAACGGAAAGCTACGCTGCCGTCACCATCGGCAACTCAATTGGAAGCAGCAATTTTGGCAATGTCCCAATTGGCACCAATCTCGGCGGTTGGAACGATGTGACGGGTAGTCTGCTGGATCTCTTCAGTCATTTCACCTATGGTACCCAACCCACCCGGACGATCGTGCTAACCGGCCTCGCGCCAGAGACATGGTATGACGTCCGCCTCTATGAAAAACAGTGGGATACCAGCAGCGGTAGAACCTTCTCGGTCTCCTACGACGTCGGCAACGACGGCAGCGCCGAGTACACCTCGCCCACCATCGACCAGAACCATCCCGAGGGCGACGCAACGCTCTCGGCACTGGGCATCACCCAGCAAAACGCCTGGGTTCAATCGTATATCTACAAGACCGGCCCGGGCCAATCATCCATCTCGCTGACAATCCATAACAGTGGGGCCGGATCCTATCACTTCTACGGGATCACCAACCAGTTGGTCACTCCGGCAAATCTGCCAGCTAACCAGCCATCGAATCTGTCACCTAACTCGGCGATTTCCATCGCCGCCGGCGCGACCTTCGATGTGTCAGGGTTGCTCAATTACACCCTCGGCTCCGCCAGTTCACTGACGGCCAGCGGCACGGGTACCACGCCCGGCACCGATGCCGCGCTTATTCAGGGCAATTCCGCCGGCACGGTCAACTTGGGCGCACAGCCGGTTTCGCTCGTCTGGAGTGGGGCATCGGCGGGGGCGGACAGCACCCATCCGGCGCTGCTGGTTTCCCAAGGCACACTGACGCTCGGCGGAAACACCATCACGGTGGTGGTGCCAGGGGCCGCCTTGGGCGCGGGGGTCTATACCTTAGTCACCACTTCGTCCGCCATCTCCGGCACGGTCAATCCAACACCGGTCTTCGCCGGCAGCGGGGCCGCCAGCGGGCTGACGGGCGTCGTTTCCATCAGCGGCAATGACGTGATCCTGACGGTTACCACTAGCGGCGGTGGCGGCTACGCGGCTTGGGCACACCAATACGCCGGGGAAGGCGCTCCTAGCGACGACTACAACAACGATGGCGTTGCCAACGGCGTCGCCTACTTCATGGGCGCTACCGGCATTGCCACCAATCCAGGCATCGTCGGCGGCACGGTCACTTGGCCCTATCTGAATGCAGTCACCTCGTTTGAGGTCCAAGTGTCCGATGACCTAAGCAGCTGGGTTGCCGCCAATCCCTCAGACGTCGCCATCACCCCGCCCCCAGGCCAAGTGAGCATCACCTTGCCTACCGGACCAGGCATAACCCGGAAATTCTGCCGCCTGATGGTCGTGCCATAGGCAGGGATTTTGGATCCTTGATTTTGAATTTTTGAATTCTTGAAAAGTATATGGAGATTTCGTTAGGCAGAGGGTTCTCCTCTTGTGTCTTCAAGTCTTGCGTCTGAAGCGCAGCCTCGCTAGATATTAGGCACGAAATCGGATAGATAATGAATGGGCCGCCGGTGCAGACTGGCGGCCCATTTTTTTTGGCAGCACAGAAAGGACTGGTTTACTTTTGCAGGATTTTGTATTCTTTCGCAGCCAATCCCGTTGTTGCATTTCATGGTGAAGATTCGAGTTCGCAAATTGTGTCGCCGCGCCGTGCTCGTGCTGGTGACCGGCCTGATTGTGCTTGAAATCGCGTTGCGACTCACGCCGCTGCCTGCCTCTCTTCGATTCTCGCCGCCAGCGAGCACTGAGTTTCTGGACAGACACGGCCGACCGCTGCGGGCGCTGCTCGTCGATGAGCGCCGTTTCTCACGTCAGTGCGAGCTAACTGATGTATCAGCTCAGTTGATCGGGGCAACTCTCGGAGCGGAGGATGCCCGGTTCCGCTCGCATTTTGGGGTGGATCCGCTGGCGATTTGCAGGGCCGTCCGCGATGCAGTTCGCGGGGTTGGGCCGGCTTCTGGTGCATCGACCATCACGCAGCAACTTGTCAAACTGGCAGATCCGGTGCCACGCACGTTTGCCAACAAAGTGCGGGAGATATGGTTGGCTCTCGCTGTCGAGCACAAGTGGAGCAAAGATCGTATCCTAACGGAATATCTGAACAGGTTGGACTACGGGGACTTGCAGACGGGCATTGCGGCCGCCAGTTGGCATTATCTGGGCAAACCTCCCTCGGACCTGAGCGCAGCCGAGGCGGCGCTGCTTGCTGCGCTGCCAAATGCCCCGTCGCGTCTCAACCCGCACGAGCATTTTGCCGCTGCTCGTGCCCGCCAACAGTGGGTGCTCGGACGGATGCTCGCCTGCGGCCATCTCGACGGTGCAGCCCACTCCTGCGCCGTCGAAGAACCGACCCGCCTCAAGCCGCGAGCTCACGAGTTTGAGGCCCCTCATTTCGTCAATCTGCTGCTGGCGCGCCGTGGTTTGATCCACCCAAGCGGCGGGCCTCTGCGCACAACTCTAGACTTTGAACTGAACCGCTTTGCCGAACGCACGCTTTCCGAAAACCTCCAGCGGCTCACCGACAAACACGCCACCAGCGGTGCTGTGGTGGTCATGGACAACCGCAGCAGCGAGGTCCTTGCACTAGCCTCCACAGGTGAAACCAACGGTGCCTGGATGGCGCGTTCCTCGGGCTCGACCCTTAAGCCGTTCACCTATCTGTTGGCTTTGGAAAGCGGGGCTCAGCCGTGCACGGTTGTGGCGGATGTGCCGACGAGCTTTTCGACGCCCACCGGCAGTTATCAGCCTAACAACTATAACCACCGCTTTTATGGGCCGGTCAGCCTGCGTTTTGCCCTTGGCAATTCTCTCAACGTGGCCGCGATCCGCGTTCTCAAACTGGTTGGCGGGCCATCTGTCTTACACCGGGCGTTGCGCGACGTGGGCATCACCACCCTCGATCATCCGGCGGATTATTACGGCCTCGGGCTCACGCTTGGTAACGGTGAGGTGCGCTTGCTAGAACTCGCCAACGCCTTCGCTACCCTCGGCCAGCTTGGTGAGTTCCGCCCCTATCGACTGGTGGCAGGTGATGACTTTCAAACGGGGGCGAGGGAGGATGGTGCCAGCCTGGCCGCGCAGAAGTTAGGCAGGATGCCCGTTGTGCCTAACAGACAAAATTCTCATGATCCACCACGCCGCGTGTTCGATGCTGGTGCCGCCTATCTAGTCGCAGACATCCTCGCGGACAACGAGGCCCGCGCTGCGGCTTTCGGCCTTGGCTCATGGCTGAGTTTTGATTTTCCGGTGGCGTGCAAGACGGGTACGAGTTCGGATTACCGGGATAACTGGACGGTTGGCTACACGCCCGAGTTCACAGTTGCGGTGTGGGTGGGAAATCCCGACGGCACACCCATGCGCGACATCACCGGAGTCACCGGGGCCGCCCCAGTGATGCACGATCTCATCGAACACCTCCACTCGCGCTTTGGCACATCGTGGTTCGCTCAACCCCCGCAAGTCGCCACTTTTAAGATCGATCCTCTGACGGGTCGCTTGGCTACTGCCGACCGGCGCGGAGGAATCGACGAGAAATGCTTGCTTTCACCGGATCCTGCCCGGCCGGACGATTATGACGCCGCTGGCCGGGTGCGCCTGTCGGCCGAATACGGTCCCTGGTTCGCGAGTCCCGAAAATTGTCTGGGCTCGTTGGTTTCTCTTGCCAGCTCAGCCCCGGAGTTGCGCATCCTCCAGCCAGCTCCCGGCAGCATCTATTTTCTCGACGCCGATCTTCCGCCAGATAGCCAGTGGATCCCACTCCAGGCCGAGGCGGCTGGGGAGGCGCAGTGGTCCTGCGCATCACTCCCATTCAAAACCAGCGCAGCCGGTCCCCGCATGCTCATCCGTGAGGGCCGTCACGTGATCCACGCCTCCGATACCGCAACGGGGGCCCACGCAAGCACCTGGATCGAGGTCAAGGCGTGGTGACGGCAAGCCTCCCTACGGCCTCACTTCAATTTGAAATCCAAGTCTCCTTCACCCATCGGGTGAGCCGATTCATTGCATGTTTTCGTCTTCAACCCGCGCAAATATCAGCACTTGTGCTTCCCATCCGCAATCCTAACTGCGGATTAGCCAACATTGCGCTCGATCCACTCGACAAGGAGTTGGAGGCACGCGGACACCAGTTCGCGAGATACTCCGACGACTTCATCGTGCTGGTGAAAAGTGCGAACGCGGCGAAGCGGGTGCTGGCGGCGCTGATCGGTTACTGCGAAGGACGGCTGGGACTGGTGGTCAACCGCGCCAAAAGCCGCGCCGCGCCGCTGAAACAATGTGCTTTTCTGGGATACCGGATCGGCAACAAAGGCAAGTTGGTGTGGACGGACAAGGCGCAGCACCGCTTCAAGGAGCGGGTTCGTGAAATCACCAGCCGCAACCG
>JBAXCM010000227.1:0-7492 GCA_037141475.1 Verrucomicrobiota bacterium
CGGTCAACGTCTCGCAGTCCGGCTATTCCCAGCAGAACGTGCAAATCAGCGGCTCGGCAGTGGTGAATTTCACCCCCCCGGCCGTCGTCGCACATCTGCAGGGGACGGTTACTAACAATGGGATTGCGGTCTCCGGTGCCACCATCGGTGCCTCGCTCCAGGGCAGCGGCAACACCTGGGTATCGACCACCACGGACGGCAGCGGCCGCTTCGACATCGGCGTCACCAACAACGGGACATGGAACGTCCAACTGGAGAGCACCTATGCCGACTCCAACAACTGGGTCGGACCGAGCCTCCAGGAGATTGTTAGTAACAGCCAATCGATTTCCGGCATCGCATTGCACATCCTCAGCGGGACTGGCACGATCAGCGGGTATGTGCACAACTCAGGAGGTTCGGCAGTGGCGACCGGTGTTGCTGCCAACGCCACCATCAGCGGAACCAACTATTTTGGTTATGCCAATACCGATGGCAGCGGCAATTACACATTGCCGGTGATCAACGGCCAATGGTCGGTCAACGTCTCGCAGTCCGGCTATTCCCAGCAGAACGTGCAAATCAGCGGCTCAGCAGTGGTGAATTTCACCCCTCCGGCTGTCGTCGCACATTTGCAGGGGACGGCGACGAGATCCGGTTCGGCACTCGCGGGGGCGACCATCGGAGCGACCAACAGTACAACTTGGATTTCGACGGTCACGGATGCCAGTGGAAATTTTGACCTCAGTGTGCCTACCAATGGCACATGGTATGTCAGATTGGACAGCTACTATGCGGATGGCAACTTCCTTGTCGGTCCCAATCTCACTCAAATCGTCAGCAATAACCAGAGTATCTATGGCATCTCCTACGCAGTTGTAAGCGCCACAAACGTCATCAGCGGAGTCGTGCATGACTCAAACGGCAATCCAATGACCACCGGAGTGACTGCCACCACCACTCTCTACGGTGTGAACTATTATGTGCATGCCTATACGGATGGCAATGGGTTTTACATGCTTCCAGTGATCAACGGGACGTGGAGCGTCGGGGTTGCCATCGCCGGTTATAGTCCCCAAATTGTGAATGTCACGGGTGTGGACTTCTCACCGAGTTCCCCATTTCAACAATGGCAACAGACATACTTCAGCCCCACTCAATTGGGCAATGCAAGTATCTCAGGTATTTCCGCCCCGGTATTGTCTGGGGTTGGCTGCTCTAACGAAATTGCTTATGCGCTGGGATTGAATCCCACGTCAGCCAAAGCCAGTGATCTCCCGACCCTAGGAAGCCAGTCGGTCTCATCGGTGACCTACGAGTGCCTTGGATTCAACCGCAACCTCTCCGCAACAGATCTGACGTACGTCGTGCAATACAGCTCGGACTTGATTCACTGGTCGCCTCTGAGCACGTTTAGCAGTGGCGTGTGGTCGCCATCCAGCATTGTCACCGAGACATCCACCAGCAATGCCAACCTCAAATATGTGCTGGTTCGCGACAGCCAACCACCCGGAACGGCAAGCAAGCGCTTCCTGCGGCTGGAGATCATTCGCTAGAGATATAATTATGGCAACTCAACCATCACGGTGAGGAAGCTGGCGGCGATCGTCGTTGAGTCGTAGGGGCAATCGATGGCCACACGCTCCCATTCCGCGTCGATATCCGTTACCGTTTCGGTGGCGGTTACCGGCATCCACGCACCGAGGGTGGTTGATTGTTCCGGAGTATAAATGAGTCCGCTAAACTTGCGGCGCAGGTATTCCAAGTGCAGAACCACCTTGGTTTCGCTGCCATTCTGAGTCAGGCAGGGCAGCCCGGTGGTGCCTGTCGTTGGGACCAAACTCTGTGCATCAGCCGCGCTACCATCCATGTTGAAAGCATACTTGAGAAGGTTCGACACACCGTCACCGAAAGGCATGGCACCCGGCAAGGCGTTGGCACCGGTCAGGCCGAATCCTGTAGCCCAAGAGGCATATCCCCGGGTGATCGTGATGGTGTAAAGATTGGTTAGGGTGGCGCCGGCGCTGTCCGTGACGTTGAGAGTAAAACTCGCTGTGCCGACTGCCACCGGGGTTCCGCTAACGGTCAAGCTGCCCAGCAGCCGGTTGACTGTGACGCTTCCGGACGTCAGACCAGTGGTGCCGCCATCGAAGCCGCTCACGGCAAGGGTTGTGTACGGGGTGGTGCCGCCGCTGACGATTACCGTCTGATTGTAGGCGATGCCGACTGTTCCGTCGGGCAAACCGGGGCTAACGGTATGGCTGATGCTGAGGGCGGGATTGAAGGTAAGACTGAATGCTTTGGTTGAAGACAAGCCGTCGGCACCGGCCACTTGCACGGTGAAATTCGAAATGCCTGCGGAGGTGGGCGTGCCGCTGAGATTTCCACCGCCACTCAGGCTCAAACCGGCCGGCAAGCTGCCCGCCGCGAGGGACCATGTAACGGGACCAGTGCCCCCGCTGGCCGCCAGCGTCTTGGCATAGGCCGCACCGGCCGTACCCGCAGGCAGGGGGCTGGTTGTGGTGATGCTTGGTGCGGCCGCACTGGTGACCCGCACGTCATCAATGCACACGCCGTAGCCATACTTGGCGTTGCCTTCAAAAGCAATGTAGTAGCTACTGTTCGGGTTAGGCAAAGCGACAGTTTGCTGGGTCCAGGTGGCGACGTTGCTAGTATAACTCGCCAACAACGTCCAAGTCCCTCCGCTGGATGTCTTGTAGTAGATTTTAAGGTTGTCTTGGTCAGGGCTCCAGAATTGCATGCAGTGCCAGAACGTCAACTGCGCGTTGGCGGCATTGGTGCCGAAGTTGATCATCGGCGTCACCAGTTTGGTGATATGATTTGAAGCAGCACCATAATACAACAGAGCGTTGTAACTGCCACCATGTGCGCTTGCCGGATGACTGGTGTGGCCGCCCGCTTGGAACGTCCAATTGACAGTGCCCGTCACGTATTCCTGAGTCCAATATGCAGGCATGGCCCCGGCATTTTCGAATCCCTCGGTGAAGGGAATTCCAAAGTAGGGGCTAATTGAAAGACTGTAGGCCTTGGTCGAGAAGAGCCCGTCGCTGCCGCTGACCGTGAGGGAAAAACTCGCGCTCGTCGTCGCGACAGGGGTGCCGCTGAGGACGCCACCGCTGCTCAGACTCAGGCCAGTGGGCAGTGTGCCTGAGGAAACTGACCATGTGTAGGGGGTAGCCCCCCCACTCGCCGCTAACGTCTGGCTATAGGGCATGTCAACGGTCCCCGTCGGCAGCGGACTGGCAGTGGTGATGCTCGGAGGAGGCGATGCGATCGTCAGGCTGATCGCTTTTGTTGAGAATTGACCGTCGCTGCCAGTCACTTGCACTGTGAAACTTGCTAGGGTCGCCGCACTGGGGGTGCCGCTGAGCACGCCGCCACTGCTCAAGGCGAGACCTGACGGCAGCGCGCCGGAAGCGACCGACCAGGCATAGGGCGTGACGCCACCGTTCGCCGCCAATGTTTGGCTATAGGCCGTGCCTGCGGTGCCCGCCGGCATCGGGCTGGCAGTGGTGATGGTCGGTGGACCGGTGATCACAAGGCTCAGCGCGCGGTTTTGGGAAACTCGGGAAGTCGTGTTAGTAAAGGTCAACGTGTCGGCATAACTGCCTGCGGCCAGGCTGTTTGCACCGCTGTTGAGTGACCAGGTGAGCGTGACGTTAGCCCCCGCCGCCAAGGAGCCGCTACTGGCTGAGAGAGCCGTCCAACTTTGGGTTTTGCCGGCACTCCATGTCACTGCCGAGGTTCCTCCGTTGGTTAGGGTATAACTCACCGAGGCCGGAGTGAACGGCCCACCCAAGTGGCCGCTGGCGGCAAACCCGGAAGTGGTCACGAGTAACGCATCGGGCAGCCCTGCAAGGGCGTTGATCAGGGCGGATCCAGCGGGACTGCCCCAGCCGGTGCACAGGTCATAACCGGCCACAGCGGAAAATTTAGCCGGGCTGCTGGTGGTGAAGTTATTGCCGCTGGTGGTATCGTGGAAGCCGGATTTATAGTTCGTGCCATTGCCAAATGCATAGATGGCGGGGTTGAGAAATCCGACACTGGTCAGGCCGTTGGCGGCGGCTTGCTGATTGAGCAGCGCAGTGAAGCCTGCCCACAAGGGAGCCGCGCAACTGGTGCCGCCCATCGCCCCGGAACTACCGTTGTCGTAGCGGGCATATACATTGTCACCGACAAGGGCGACGTCTGGAACATTGCGTTTGGTCGTTGAGCCTTGGTTGGTAGCCATGCTGGTGCCCTGCTGCCAACTCGGAATCGCATAGTAGTTGCTGTAGCCGCCGCTACTGCCCACATAACTGCCACTCTGCAATCCCCAGTTCCAAACGGTTTCCGAGACGTACGTGCCGCCAGCCCCAGTGGTGGTCAGGGTGGTGGCTCCGACTTGGATGATATTCGGGCTGTCCGAAGGAAATGGGATCGAGCCGGTGAAAGCATCGGAATCCCCGGTGGCGTTGAAAAACGACTGGCCTTGCGCGGCCATCTGCTGGAAAATCGCCTCAGCCGAGGCACTCGGGCTGCCCCCACCCCATGAGCAACTGATTTGTTTAGCCAGGTTGTCGGTGGCCATCCGGTTGAGCAGGTCCACCCACGGACTTGAGTTGGGAGCTTCGTACACATAAATGGCCGAGAGTCCCGGCGCCATCGACATGACCATCTCAATGTCCAGACATACCTCGCTATTGCCGCTGCCAGGGGTCGAGACACCGCCATCGACCGCGACGTTGACCAGCGGCACGTTAGGCAATCCGAATTGCGTCCGGTAAGCCGCTATGTCACTGGCATAATAGCCATCAAACTGCAGCAATCCCACGCTCTGCCCCGCACCGGTCAGAGTGGTGCCTGGCACGTAGGCCGCGCGAAAATCCCCGCCTGCATAGGCACCGCTCGGGCCGGAGCCAGCATGAGGTGTTGCTTTTTGGGTGATGGCGGCGGGCCGAGCCTTGGCGTTGGAGTGGGGCAGTGAGTAGTTATCAAGGCCGCTGATTTGCAACACGGCAACGCCAAGATCGAGGGTGGGTTCGGCGCTGGGCGCAAAAAACGTTCGAGCTTCCCGCGGATGTTGGTACACCTGCATCGTCAAACCAAATGCATTTTCCACGTCGCTAGTGGTCCCCTCCACATCCAGCAAAAGCCGGTTGGGATGAGTGACCGTTACCGCCAATCCGTGGGCCTTGGCGAAGTCCACCACCGCCTGGTAATCACTCTCCGTGGGCCCAAAGTTTTCAGTAAACTGCGCCGGGGTGAGGTATTGATGGTAGTTTGGGCTGGCTGGGTCATACAGGTCCTGAAGCAAACTTTTGAGTTTGTCTGGGTTTCTCAGGGGCAGGCTGATCGCCAAATTTAGGTGCCGGGTGGCGGCCAGATGCTCGACGGGTTGCAATCCGACGCTGGCTGCGGGCACATGCCCATGCAAGGTTTGTCTGGCACCGGCCGCAGCGGTACCCACCACTGAGAGGACGCAAATGCCCATGCACATCCGGAGCCAATGGCCAGCGGAGCTTCGCCACAACTCCAAGACGCTGGAGTTCAAGAGCCATGTCGGGAGAATTCCTCCCAACGACAACAGCCTGGGCTCTGCAACGATTCTAGCAGAAAATTGAGACGTCAGTTGCGGCAACTGGGCCGCGTAGAGCATCTGGGCGGGGCGGACACTGGGATTCATGGCTGGGTTCGAGGCTCGAATTTGCTAGAGAAGGAACCCACCAGTTTTTTTAAAAAAACACTAAGCGGCATCCACTCAATAAACCCTTAGCTTCGCACAATCTTCTCACCTCGCTACAAAATTTCGCTAACTGATAGCAGTGACATTGGCAGGATGCTGCCACTGGTCAGCGCCGGTGAGTTTCCGAAGGGTCACGAATGCCTCCAGCAAAGCGAAGGCCACCTTAGAACGGCAATTTTCCGCCGAGACCTTTTATCATGTCTTTCGTGCCGCCGGGACCGCCCATCTGGCGCATCATGTCCTTCATTTTGCCCGGGGATTTCAACATTTTACGCATTTCGCTAAATTGCTTGATGAGTTGGTTGACGGCCATAAGCGAGGTGCCCGATCCGGCGGCGATGCGCTGGCGGCGGGATCCCCTGATAATCTCGGGACGGCGACGTTCATCCAAGGTCATGGACAGCACGATGGCTTCAGTGGACTTGAGGCGCTTGGTGTCCAAGGCACCCTTGGGAAGCTGCTTTTTAATTTTGCTAAAGCCTGGCATGAGGCCGAGCAGGCCTTCGAGCGGCCCTAACTTCTGGATCATGCGCATTTGATCCAGAAAGTCGGTGAAGTCAAACTTGCCGGCTTGAATGCGCTTCATCGAGTGCATCGCATCGGCTTCGTTGAACTTGTCGGCCACTTGCTCGACCATGGAGACGATGTCGCCCATGCCGAGGATCCGGTCGGCCATGCGCTGCGGATGGAACTCAAAGAGCTGGTCGAGTTTTTCGCCTTCGCCGGCAAATTTGATCGGTTTGCCAGTGACCGCGCGCATCGAAAGGGCGGCACCGCCGCGAGCATCGCCGTCCAATTTTGTTAGGATGATGCCAGTGATGCCGACGGCGCCATCGAAGTGGGTGGCGACGGAGACAGCTTGCTGGCCGGTGGCGGAATCGACGACGAGGAGGGTTTCCTTGGGATTGAGGAAAGCATGGAGGCGCTTGAGTTCGGCGATGAGGCGCTCATCGATTTCCTGACGGCCGGCGGTATCAAATATCAGGACGGTGCCGTTGTGAGTCTCTGCCCAAGCCAAGGCATCTTTGGCGACCTTGACGACGTCGGTTTCGGTGGCAGCCGGGGTATAACACGGGACGTCGATTTGTTTGGCGAGGGCGGCAAGTTGGTCGATGGCGGCAGGCCGGTAGAGGTCGCAGGCGATGAGCAATGGGCGGCGGCCTTCTTTGAGGAGGCGCTTGGCGAGTTTGGCAGATGTGGTGGTTTTGCCGGCACCGTTGAGGCCGCAGATGAGGATGCGGGCGGGCGGGTTGAGATCTAACGGGGATTGATCACCGCCGAGCAGCAGAGCGAGTTCGTCGTGGAAGATTTTGACGATTTGTTCGCCGGGTTTGATTGACTTGAGGACGTCTTCGCCAACGGCCTTGGCCTGGACCCGCGCAATAAAGTCTTTGGCGACGCCAAATTCAACATCGGCCTCGAGCAAGGCAATGCGAATTTCACGCAAGGCATCGGCGATGTTTTTTTCGGAAATGCGGCCTACGCCGCGCAAGTTGCGAAAGGTTTTGTCGAGACTATCGGCTAGAGAGGAGAACATGGCGGAGGGGGAGATGTGAGTTATTGGCTATCGGGGAGGTAGGCGGCTTCGCGGTCGATTTGGAACGACCAGCGAAGCGGGGTATCGGAGGGTTTGCCCTTGGCATCGAGCCACGAGATGGCGACTTGGCAAGTGGGTTGGCGGAGGCGGCGGGTGACCTGCCAGGAGAAGATATGGGTGGAGGGGTCGAACTTGGCGGGGACCTCACCGAAGCCCGAAACCTTCATCAC
>JBAXCM010000228.1:0-7488 GCA_037141475.1 Verrucomicrobiota bacterium
CTATCAAGCTGGAGGGTGGGATGGAGGGGTGCTACAAGGCGGGATATTCGAAGGCGATGTACTTGTGCCGCAAGGCTGAGAAATTGTTAGCCAAGGAGCGGGCGGCGGAGGCGTTGGTGGCCTTGTTAGGTGCGCGGGAGGCACTGGTGACGACTCATAATTTTCCGAGTGGTGAGCCGCTTGGGTATGTGGCCCGGCAGTTACGGATTGGGATAGGGGAGCGGCTGGGGGTATTACTGATAGAGGCTGGCCGGGACAAGGAGGCCAAGGAAGAGTTTGAGAACGTGGGATTGTTGTCGGAGGGCGGAGGGATCCGTTATCTTCAGGCTTGGCAAACTCGGTTGGAAGCGAAGCGCAAGTGGCATGAGCGAAATCCGGAGGAGGCGCTGGCGTTATTTTTGAAGGCGCGAAGCTTGGCCGAGCGGACCGAGCGATTGCCGACCGGAGTGAGTGCGGAGGATTTCACCCAGTTGCGCGAGGATTTGAACCGATGTATTGAGTTTTTGAAGGGGGCGGAGGTTGAGCCCACGGATCCTTCAGGCAAGTGATGAAGAGTTACTTCTGGATTAGCTGCCAGTTAATTTGGGATTCGGCAAACTTGGTGAGGAGGCTTTTGAGTTTGTCGTCAGCTTCCTGCTCGGTGACGGGGGTATCGATCCAAGGGATTTGCCCGAACCACATGGATGTGCTGACGTAGGCCCATCGTTGGTCGATGCCGCGGATGATGCGGTCACACATATCTGAGACAGTGCGTTGAAAATGATCGTGCTCAATACGATTGTGACCTACGAAGAAGTAATAGGTGACGCAATCGAAATGACGGTCGAGTTTTCGATCGCTAGCATTGGTGAGGGTTTGGATTGAGCGAAGGCGGCGCATGGTAATGGACCGGCCGTTGGCGAGTTGGGTCGTGACGTCTTTGGAAGAAAGGATGTTGTGGCCTTGGGCTGGCATGCAGCGTTCGGGGCGGTGGATTGAATTATTGAGGTCGTGTCCGGAGAGCACCACTGAGAGGTCTGCGCGGTCTGGAATGATGAGGCCCTCTGGTGAGTACTCATCGGGGCGGGGGCTCAGGCAGGTGGCCTTGGCAAATTTGGTATCCTTGGCGAGTGTGCCAATTTCTGCTTCGCTAGGGGGGATGGGTTGCAATTGCCATGTGCCAACCGAGGCGGGCAGCGTCATGTTGATAGCGGACTGGGCCACTTCGCCAGTTTGAGGCAGGAAATGGATTGAGCTGAGGGAGGTGGCCAGGAGGGCTGGCAAGATGAAGGCTCTGAGTTTCACGTGACGGGTGCAGGTGGGTTGGCTGGCGTGCTGCTGCGGCTGACCACGAGTCGCCTGAGTTCTTTGTGCTGGGGGCCACGCCAAGGGACAGCCCCTTCGAGGAGCGAGTGCAAGCCCAATAGCAAGGCCAACGAGAACGGATAAAACAGCAACAGCCCCGACCAATCGTGCCAAGTCTCGCGGGCCCACTTCGGATCACCATACTCGGCAATCACAAAAATAGATGTCACCCGGAGCGCGTTGCCGACAATCGCCAAGGGCACGGCTGAGAAAAACAAGAGACCTTTTTTCCACAGCGCTATTTTGGCCATGTACGCCCAAGCGGCGGAAATCATCATGAGGGCCATCAGGGAATGAATGCCGCTGCAACCACCTGCGATGCTCAGCGGAGGCCAGTTGCCTTTGACCGGCAGGATGTCGGTGCCTTGGGTGTAAGTGGCCACCCCGCACCAACCGGCGCCGTGGTGAGCCAGTGAGGTGGCGAGCAGTTGCAGATGCATGGTGGCCTGCTGGAAGCCGGGCACAGGGATGGCCAGCCAGAAGAAAAACAGCGGGAAACTCACAATTTTTGCCACCTGCCAGCCCCAGAGGAACCAGGCTGCGCCCCACAGGAGGATGGGGAGGCCAGCGATGGCGACGCGGGGTTGCACGGTGCGGAAGGCTAGGACGTAGCAAAGGACACCTGCCACCACGGCGAGCAAGCCCCAAAAGCTGCCATTTTTGACCGAATCCCGGAGTTCGTTCTGGCGGTAGATGAGCAAACCTGCGATTAGAAATGGGAAGATGAGGCCGTGCTCGTAGTCGTTGTCACTATTCCAGGCGCTGCGGAGCCAACCCAAGGCGGACTCCGCCCGCTCTGCGCCAAACAGTGGCACCATTCCGAAAAACCAGACTAAAATGGCACTTGAACATACCACTGCTGCCCATAGTTCGCGAGAAAAGCCAGATTTTTCTGGCGCTGGGGCCGTGGGTGCAGCAGTTTCGGGTTGATTCATGGGTGCAGGCGGCGATGGGGCGGTGTGGTTGGTGTTTTTCAAGCAAAGTATTGCCGAGTGGCCGTTGAATGTCAACACTCCGCCCCCGCCCAGTCCTCCAGTCTATGAAACTTATCAGTGGAACCGCACATCGCACCCTTGCCGAAGGCATCGCCGCCACCCTTGGACAAGAACTCGCCGACGTTCACGTCACGGCCTTTCCAGACGGTGAGACGTTTGTAAAAATCAACGAGAATATAAGGGGTGCGGACGTTTTCATTATTCAACCGTCGTGCCCACCGACCAATCACAACCTCATGGAGTTGCTCATCATGGTGGATGCCGCCCGCCGGGCCAGCGCCGGGCGCATCACCGCTGTGATGCCGTTTTATGGCTACGCAAGGCAGGATCGCAAGGACCAGCCGCGGGTTCCCATCACCGCCAAGTTGGTGGCCAACCTGCTGACGTCCGCAGGCGTCGGCCGGGTGCTGACAATGGATCTGCATGCACCGCAAATCCAAGGGTTTTTCGATATTCCAGTGGATCACCTGTATGCCAAATCGGTGCTCATCAACCACCTGCGCGAGCAGCATCCTGACGCCACCAACCTGACCGTGGTCTCGCCGGACGTCGGTGGTGTAAAAATGGCCCGGGCCTACGCCGATGCGCTCGGGGCGGAGTTGGCCATCGTCGCCAAGCATCGCGTGAGTGCCACGCGGGTGGAAGCGATGAATGTGATTGGTGAGGTTGAGGACCGGGATGTGCTGCTAGTTGATGATATGACGGAGACGGCGGGCACGCTCAAAGCGGCGGCCGAGATTTTGCGCAAGCACGGGGCGCTGCGGATCTTTGCCGGGGTCTCGCATGCGATTTTGGGTGAGCTAGGCCATCGGCGGCTGGATGAGTCCGAGATTGAGGAAATCATCACCACCGACTCGGTGCCACAAGCCGCAGGAAAAAAAGTTCGCGTTGTGAGCATCGCCCCATTGATGGGTGAGGCCATCCGTCGCATCAGTGATGGCCAGTCGGTCACCTCGCTGTTTGAGGTTTGAACGGCTACTTGCAGGTTTTTTAAACATTTTTTTGACAA
The DNA here is from genome assembly GCA_037141475.1 of Verrucomicrobiota bacterium. Lineage (GTDB taxonomy): Bacteria > Verrucomicrobiota > Verrucomicrobiia > Verrucomicrobiales > Akkermansiaceae > Luteolibacter. The sequence goes on from JBAXCM010000228.1 coordinate 3,349, forward strand.
GTGGCCGACGGCGGGTTACACAGTCCGCCCCGCACGGCCGCAGGCACAAGCTCCGGCATTCCTTCCTTCAAACACAATACGCCCTCTCTGATATGGCCACCAAGCAATCCCTCCAAGCAGCCGTGCGAGCCCGCACCGGTTCCGGCAGACTCAATCAAATGCGCCGCGAAGGCTGGCTCCCGTCTGTCATTTACGGACGGGGCACCGAAAATCAAAACCTCAAGGTGCATGCCAAAACGTTCTCCGAAATGCTCGCCAAGAGCAGTTCGGAAAATATCCTGGTCAACCTCGAAGTCGAAGGTGCCGGGACTCGTCTGGCGTTCTTGCAGGCCGTCCACCACGATGCGCTGTCGGGCAAGCCTTTGCATGCAGACTTTTTGGCCATTGACGAAAATACCCCCATCACCGCCCACATCCCGGCTCACCTCATCGGTGAAGCCATCGGCGTCAAGGCTGGCGGTCTGCTCGAACAATACATCCACGCCGTGGAAATCACCTGTCTGCCCAACGATCTGCCCGAAACCCTCGGCTTCGATGTCAGTCATCTCGACGTGGGGGATTCCCTGCACATCTCCGACGTCACCTTCCCTGCGGGCATCCGTCCCACTCATGCACCCAATGTGGTTATTGCCCACGTTGGCAAACAAGGGTCTGGAACTGATGACGCGGCCGCTGACACCCCTGGTGCCCCTGCAGCAGGCGCCAAGGCATAAAGCCATTCCACCTCCTACCTCTTCCCGCCCGGTCAGTTTTTTGCTGACCGGGCTTTTTTTCAACTTGCTGCCACTGCGGGGTGATTCCCGGTCATCCCTCCCGACGGGATGTCTGCGAAGCAGGCACCTTCTTATGACGTTTGCAGATGGGATAGAATTCATTTGTGGTACAAACTTTGTGCGAAACGAGTTTGTAATAGAGAATCTCCCCCAAAAGCCTGCGGACTAGTGCCTTCGGCCATGACGTTCTCCTTTGGCCATCGTTCCAAAGGTTACTTCCGTGATGACGACTGAAGTTTTTACTGCGATCCCACGAGGGCACTGAGAAATACTCCTTGCCAAAAATATGCAGATCGCCGCCAAGCACTTGATCCTGGTTGTTCAGGCGGAAATCAGCAAATTCCCGCAGAAAGTATCGAGTGACGAGGGCATTGTTGATGATACATTCATCTATCGCATCGTATTCCTTGAGCAGACCCGCCAACACCGGTTGGTCCGAGCAGCTGCCAATGATGCACGTTGCCAGATAACAGTCATACTCAAAACCCCAGAACATCGTGTGCTCTAGAAATGGATTCAGGGGTCGTTTGATCTCCACATCAGTATCAAGGTAGATGCCCCCGTGATGTTGTAGGATATAGAGCCTGGCCCAGTCGCTGGCAAAGGCGAACTTGCCTTGCCCATGCATCCGCGCCATCCATGGATGAAGGGTAATATCAACATTGGTTTCATCCCATTGGTTGATTTCAAAATCCGGTAGAATGCGCCGCCACGAATCAATCGTAGCGACAATGGAAGGGGGCTTCGGTTTGCCACCAAACCATATGTAATGAATCTTCTTAGGTATCATGGGGCAATTGAGAATTCTGTGGGCGACTCACGGAATTGCCGTCATTTTCCTCTTGAGTCGGGGACATCGCAAAGGGGGCGCCAAAACCACAGTTATCTCCCGGGGTGAGATTGCTCATCGAATTGCGCCAGGGGATGTGGCCAGAGGAACGGGGCAAGGCAGAAGTTGAGTTCCCGGTATGATCATACGAAAGGGACGTTGCGACCTTACGGCTTGGTGCCAAGATTGATATTTGTACCGGCTGCGGATGTGTTTGATAAGGTGGTAGGATCCACCGGGTGGTAGCAGGGAGATGAAAATCGTGGTCGCAAAATAATGCGTGCCCACCGGATTAAACGTTTGATGAACTGTGGGAAATGGTCTCGCAGCTCGAATTTCGACTCGATAATCGGTTTGAAACTTGAATCTGGCCTGCGGTCCTCCCATGCGAGGGAGTAGTCCGATTGTTGTGGGAAGGTGGCAAAGATCGGCAATAACGATGTTCGTTTGGCGGCTATCAAAAGATAGGTTTGCACGTCATTCACCAATTCCACGCGGCGCTTGATTATTTTTGGGTCGGATACCGAGTGCCATGGCACTTGGCCGAAGGACCCCTCTGCAATGAACATGTGTTCCGGGGAAAATCCGTTTTCCGGACTAAAAACGCGATAGTAAAGTTCCGGGCTGAATTGATAGAATCCATGTCCCATGGCGTTATTGCATTGCGTGATGATAAATAGGCGTCCGCCTTCCTTCACCGTCTCCATGGAATTTTTGAGAGCCGAAGGGAAATTGAAGACATGCTCCAGCGTGCCGCCATCAATGACGGCATCGTATTGGCGTTGCATGCTTTGCGGCAGATCCCGGTTAAGGTCATGCACATGGGTAGCTCCTTCATAGTCCGTCGCATCTAGGGAATCAACTTGGACCGCTCCCAGTTCTCTAAGGAAGGGCTCGGCGAAGCCACCGGGCTCGGAAAAAATTCTAGTAATTTGGGCATCGTCAACAAACAGGTTGAATTCTTGCAAGGCGCGTTTCATCATGCCTTGGCTTAGGCATAGATTTAGTCGGCCGAGGCAAAGGGTTTTGGAAAAGTCAGAGCCTTGGCGTTTGGCCAGAAGCAAGAGACGGCAAGCGTTAATATCTAATCCCATAATGGTGGTTTATTTAGAAGTTGGGTAAATAGATTCAGGGAAGTGCCGATCCATGTCAATTGCTGCTGAAAAGATCAATTTTTCCAGTGGAAGGGGGGAGCAAGAGCCAGTGACTGGACCGGAAACTTGGGCAAAAGGGGACGCAAGTGCGTGAAATCCACAGCGTCGAAGCTGGCCTAGGCGCTTGTTGGGTTGGCTGATTCAGAAAAACTTGGATTCTCATCAGGAACAGGGTAAGAGTCTTCGCGCGGAAACTTAGCTAGGCGGCCCGCTTTGCCAAGGAATCTTTTGGATAATCTTTGAGCGGGGAATCCTGACCTGGAATCCTTGCAGAGTCAGTGGCCGTCAGACGTGAGAATTCCGCCACAGCCAAGCGCGACGCGGACCACCATCCAAGGGTGCGGGCGACTATGGATCCGGTAGCCCGGTTACTCTAACGGCAGTCATGGATCTAGGTTATATCTTTGCCAATTGGAGTGAAGGCATCGGCGTCGTCAGCACGTCTTCCAGTAATGGGTTCACTGCTGATTTTGGTCGCTCGTTGGTGGCGAATTTCTCCCTGGATATTCCGCAAATCGGTGGCGATGCATCTGGGGGTTGGCACCGTGATTCTCGCTTGGGCGCTACTGGAAGGGGGCAGGATTCTGTAGAAATGCCCTGATTTGTCGAACGACAGTTGGGTTGATTCGCTGCTGCCGGTAAACCATTGTCAGCAATGGCAGCAATGGCAGCAATGGCAGCATCTACCAGGTGATGGTTGAAACCACCGGTTGCCCTATCCGGTTCCTGAGCCTGCGGCATTCGTGCGGAAAAGTTTGCCACGGGAAGGGGCTGAGGCTAGGCTCGCGGGGATGCTGAATCGGTTTTACAGGGATTTTGATCTGGAGCGGCGCGCGGTGACGGGAGCGGCCGAGGATTATCGGACGCCGTTTCAGACGGATCGTGACCGGGTGCTGCACACGCCAACGTTTCGGCGATTGCAGAACAAGACACAGGTGTTTTGGAGTGGTGAGTATGATTTTTACCGGACGCGGCTGACGCACTCGTTGGAGGTGGCGCAGATTGGCAAGTCGATTGCGTATTGGCTCAAGACGCGGCCCAGCGGCTTGTTAGATGATGGATTTTTCATTGATGCGGATTTGATTGAAGCGGTGTGTTTGTCGCATGATTTGGGGCATCCGCCGTTTGGGCATGCAGGAGAGCGCAGTCTGAATTATTTGCTCAGAGGGCACGGGGGATTTGAGGGCAACGCCCAGACGTTGCGGATTCTGACGGAGCGGATATTTTCGGCGCGGCGCATTGGCATGGATCCCACCCGGGCATTCCTCGATGGTGTCCTCAAATATAAATCCCTGTGGAGCGATCTCATTGCGGCTGCAGGCCGCCCGCCCCAACATCACTTTCTTTATGACGATCAGGCCGGGCATCTCGCCTGGGCCATGGG
>JBAXCM010000229.1:0-7393 GCA_037141475.1 Verrucomicrobiota bacterium
GGAATTGATGATGGCACCGGGTTCGGGGGCGACTGGATAGGGGAGAGGTTCCGCGATGGCAGCAAAGTTTGCGCCGGAAGCGGCGGGGGACGACTGGGACTCGCGGAAGGAGGTGGCGAGTTCGAAGACTTTGTCGTAGTTGCCCAAAATCATGTATCGAGGCAGGCGCTTGTCGGGGGTGGAGCGTTTGATTTTTCCGGGGATCACGGTGAACAGCGAGGTGTAACCAAATTCATCTGCGAGGGGAAACATTTCCTCAGTGACAAAACCGCCGGGGTAGGCATAGGTGGTTGAAGGTGTGGAGAATTTGCTTTCGATGAAGCGTTTTGACTCACCCATTTCCTTGCGCAGGAAGGCATCGAAGTCATGCTCGCCCTTTTTTCGGTGGGCCTTGATCGTGGTCGGATAGGGATGACTCACTGAGTGGCTGCCGAGCGAGCCTCCGTGTTGGAGGATCTCGCTGATCATGGCGGAGGTGAGGGCTTTTTTGCCGCCATCGATGTAATTTTTATAGAGGTAGAGGGTGAATGGGTATCCAAACTCCTTGAGGATGGGCAAGGCATCGGTGTACACGGATTTCCAACCATCATCAAACGTGAGAAGGATGGATTTTTCCGGAATGGACTTGGCACCCCGTTTCCAAGCAAGGAAATCATCGAGTGAGATGACAGTGATGCCGAGTTGCCGAAGCGCCGCCATCTGCTTGCGAAACTTCGATGTGTGCATCCGCATGGCCGTCTCCGACTCGTTCTCCGACAAGTCATGATATCCGAGCACCGCCACCCGTGCACCGTCATCAACGATGGTCGCAGCACTTTCTTCCACAGCGGCGGCGGTGGGTGATTCCGGCGGGTTGGCTTCGTCGGCGGCGGCGCTGAGGCCGACGGCCAGGGCGAATATGAGCGCAAGTCGGGTCATAGGTCGCCGGACTTTAGACCCATCCCGGCGATTTTGAAAGCGGGAATCCACGGACTCTCGGGGCTTGCGGGTCAAGGGAAGGTCATTTTGGGGATGGCTCGCTGCGAGATTTTCCGCTGATGCATGGATTGAGCCTCAGAATCGGGTGGCATGGGGGGCGGGGCAGCGTCGTAGGAACCGCAGAATTCTGGAATGCAAACTCAATCCGCCGACGTGGCGGATCGAGAAACACTGGCTCTGGTTTTCAAGGACTCTAGCCGATTCGCCATCAGGGGGGCGGGACTTTTCCGACCGGGGCTGCCTGCGATACATCCGCTGCTCCCGCACTGGTAATCTCGTTGAGCAACTCAGTGGCACCATCCACCTCGGCCATCGTCCAGAGCATGTAGCGGCTATCCACGTGGATCGAACGGGTCCGCAACGAATCGTACAAAAAGTCGGACGCCACCGTGTCGTAGGTACCGTCGAAAAGAAATCCGACAATTTCGCCCTTGCTGTTGAGGGTGGCCGAGCCGGAATTGCCGCCCGTCGTATCAACCGTGGATAGAAAATCCACCGGCACATCGTTGAGTTTCGGATCAAAATACGGCGTCTTCTTGCCAGCACGCAGCGCTTGGATCGCAGCCAATTCCGCAGGAGGCGCATTGAATGGACTGGTGCCCGTGGCCTTTTCGACGATGCCCTGCAAGGTCGTCTGCGCCGGGTTCGGCTGGCCGTCGCGGGCCGGGACGCCCATCACCTGGCCATAAGTGACACGCAGCGTGCCATTCGCATCGGGGGCGACGGCACCTCCGCTGTGGGCTAACAAAGCTTCCGCGAAACGAGGACCCAAGCGATAGGCGGTGCCGGAGCGTTCCTTTGCCTTTTCGCGGATGCCTTCCATCAATGGATAGAGGGCGGCGGTCAGGTTGATGGCGGTGTCATTTGTGGCGAGAAGTTCGGCCGTGGACCTATCGAAGCCTGCCAGGCGCGCGTCTTTCTGGTAGAGCCGGGTGCCGGACAACAAGCGGCCCAGGAAGACGTCGATGGCCTGGGCGCTGGCGGTCTCACTCATGCCTGCATCCAGGCCGATTTGCTGGTCGAGCACGTCGATGCGCTGATCGCCCGGCAACTTGGCGACCTCGGTTAGAGCATAGGTCATGAGTGCGCGGTCTGCCTTGACGTCAAGGCTGCGCTGGAGCCGGTCTTGAGCCTCGCGCAATCGGCTCCAATCGCGTTGCTGGAATGCCGGGTCGCGCTGGGCGTCGGGCTTCGTGCGTTCGATGGACAGGCGATAGAGCGTCTGGGCGGAGCCCATGACGGTTCCGGAGCCGCCGAAGAGTTCTGCGACGAGAGAGTCACGTTCGCGGGTTTTTGCGCGTTCTGCGACGAGGGTGTTGAGGGCGGGCAGGACGTCGCCGTAGTCGGAGTTGCGCTTGGGGTCGGCGGCGATCCAGGCCAGCAGGGATTTTTCGTGGGCTTCACGCTCGGCCAGGAGACCCCGCTTGTTCATGCTCGCAATGATGCCCTTGGCCTTGGTCAGCGAGTTATTCAAACCCCGGATGCGGGTGGACACCCGGATGGCAGTCTCTTTGTCATCCGCCGCCAATTTTTCCAAAAGAGCGATCTGGTCAGTATTGCGTTTGATCGTGCGGGGCAAACTCCACTCGACACTCTGGCGAACTTCCGCATAAGGGGACAGACGAGCCGTGCGGCCCGGATAGCCCGCGACAAAAACCAACTCGCCGGGGCTGGCACCCTGCGGAGAGATGCGCAGCCAGTGCTTGGGCTTGTAGGGGACATTGTCCTTGGAGAAAGCGACCGACTTGCCCTCAGGGGATACGTAGGCGCGGTAAAACGAGAAATCGCCGGTGTGGCGGGGCCACTGCCAGTTATCGATTTCGCCGCCGAAGTTGCCGATTCCTGCGGCGGGAGCATAGACGAGGCGGACATCCTGAATCTCTAACTGGCGGATCTCAAACCACTTTTTGCCCTCAAAAAAACTCGAAACACTGCAGCGCAGACCCTCCTTCTCACCCGCCGCCACCCGGGCTTTCACCCGGGCTTCCACTGCGTCGAAACGCGCCCGGTCGGATAGATCCGGATCAGGCTTGCCGATGATCTCATCGCTCACATCGGTCACTGCCACCGTCACGAAGACGCGTGAGCCAGGGCCGTTCCAAAGTTCCTCGGCGCGGGTCCTCGCTAAAAACCCAAGCTCCATCAAGTTGCGCCCGGCCGTCGAATTGAATTGCAGCGCCGCTTGAACACAGTGGTGGTTCGTCGCAATCAGCCCGTCCGCAGAAACGAACGAGGCACTGCAGCCACCTAGCGAGACGATGGCACCCATCGGCTGGCCCGTTAAATCAGCAAATGCAGCGGGGTCACCGGTGAAGCCCAAACCCTTGAGATTTTCCCCGAGCGCTGGAATCTGCTGCGGCATCCACATCCCCTCGTCGGCCAACACAAACCCCGAAGTGGCCACAACGACGAGCAGCAAACAGGCGACAGCAAACGTTTTCAACAAACGTGATATCCATCTATCCACAAACGGGACGGCAGCCGACTGCCTAAGAGAATCTATATCTAACACCTCAGAAAACTCTCCGGGATCTTGCAGGTTCAAAGTGGCAAATGGCATGCGGTGGGTAGGATCGGTCACAGGCCCAAGCTGCGCCATGGCTGCCCTGCCCGTCAAGCGAAGGAATTGCAGCCCTTGCGCGTCTTAACCGCAAAATCAGCGGACGCCGAATGCATCAGGCGGGAAAAAGATCCAATGCTCGTCGCTGTTTCTCAGGGTGTTCCATTTTTTGGATTTGTGGGCGCATCGCCGCTTAATGAAGCACGCGAGATAAATTCCTTCATACTCACCATCGCTGGAGACTCGCTGTTTCCTTCGATTTCGGCGATGCCCTTGTTGAAAAATTCCTGGCGGTCCTTGGATGCACCACGTCCCATTTCCTGGAGTTGCGGCACCAGAGCTTTGGCGTGGGTTCCATAGCGTGCAAGATACTTCAAGCATGGGCGAATGCGTGAAGAATCGCCCCAGCGAGTCATTTCAATTGTGGACACACACAGGGGCATTGCCTCGCGAATGTGCAGACGCGACAACACATCGAGGCCAGCCAAGCGGATGACGTCGCCAAACATCTCGTCGCTGGGTGCCAGCTTCTCAGTCGCCTTTAAGATGGCGGGTAACAGAACTGCCAGGTCACGGTCAGTCAGTTTTTCGTAATAGTGGGCGAGCGTCAAGCGGGCCGCTCCATCGTCATTCTCTAACACTGCTTGGATGGCTGGATAGAGCCATTGGCGGTCCACTCCGGTGAGCGATCCGGTCAAGATACATTGGGGTCCGCCGGATCCGGGATACGGTTCGAAAAGCGCGTTGGCGACGGCCCGCTGGCTCATCCCCCTCCGATCCTCTGGATTCCTGCGAGCCGCCAACGCCAGCAAATCGTTGACTGCAGCTTTTCGGGGCTCCGGGCCGAGCTGCGCAATCGCCTTGCATGCCAGACTTTCCATCCACAGATCCGGATCCTTGAGCAACTCGCGCAACTGCGGCGCAGCCCCGTCTGACCGCTGCCCCAAACAGCCCAACGCCTCGCATGCCCCATAGCGACCGTAGCGGTTAGAATCACCTAACATTTTTAACAACTGCGGGGTGAAATCGCCGTCGCGGTGGCCCAGCGTCTGGGCGGAGCGCTTGCGCACGGTTGGCGACCAACTTGACAGGCCGGCCAATAACGTTTCAGTGGTTCGTCCGTCGTAGGAGACGCCGTTCTTGCCGGTTGGCGAGAAGTAATCTCTTCCGGCGGCAATGACGTCCTCTACTTCCCCGGGATTCAGCGGAGGCACCGAGCAAGGCTTCTTGCCGGTTAGATACAAGCTCTTGAGCGGTAGCGCAAATGTCAGAAGATAGGCACCGGTGCAGTCCCACTCAGTGTACTTGTTATGTTCTTCTTCGCCCACTGGCGACCCCTGATAGCCGAAGCCACCCTTCCAGTTACGAGCCAGATCGTAGTACCAACCTTGCTCTTTCATGTAAGCGCCCGTAGCGAGCTGGCCACCGCGGGACACACCGGGCAGTGCCCATTGGATGTTGAAGAAGTTTCCAGTGTGTCCGCGTTCCCGCTCGGCATAGGCTGCCGTGGACATCCGGGTAAAGAACGACGATGCCTCACTGTCTCCTAACAGGTCGAAAAGCACTGCCGCGACCGAGCATTTTCCATTGTCCTCATGGCCAGGCCATGGCTGGTGATCGCCATAGGGAATGGCACCTTTGTTGACATAGTAGCGCAGAAACTTGGCGGACTTGTCGATGGCAAGGTCCACGGCGGGATCCTGGACACCTGCCTGGCGGGCCAGCACCAGGCCGGTGGTAAGCACGAGGCCTGGCAGATTCATACAACCATAACCGTTGAGATTGCCGCTGGGCCTCGCATGGAACTCGTGTCCCCATGTGCCAACGGCGCTCTGTCCGATGGTGGATTCCTTCGCGGTGCGGGTGAGTTCCGGTAGGATTGACTTATCGCCGGTGGCCAGCACATACTCGGCTAAGAACAGGTTGCCATAACCGTAATACCACGTCCACACGCCCGGGTGCAGCGATGTCGCCACCTTTTTGGCATAATCGGCAAGCATGGGGAGATATTCTTTGTTGCCGCTGGCTAACAGCGCCAGCGCATTGAGATCGGCAGGGATATCGGCATGGCCCAATCCGTTCTTCGCAATGAGCCGGCAGCCTTGCTCGAAGATCGCTTGCGCCTTTGGGCAGTTGTAAGGCGCTGTGTCGCCGTAGGTTCCTAACACCGGCAGCGTCAGCTCCGCATGAGTCACTTGTCCGTCGCGCCAACGGATCAGGCGCAGCAGGCCGGATTTTTCCTCAGCTGCGGTGATGGCGCGGGCCAGGCAAATGCGGGCGTCATCAGCAAACGGCTTGTCGTTGACGCCCAGAATGACATCGTTGGTGCGCAAAACCCGATCCGCCGGTGAGCCTGCCTCAATTGCGGTCACCAGAATCTGCCGGGCCGCAGCCGTCTGGCCGTTGCCGCTGTAGATCCAGCCACGCATTCCGGTCGGCCCGAGGGTCCAGTCGTGATTGGCGTCCTTTTTGCCCCCTTGGGTGAAGTCGGGAACGAGCGGTTTATCCGCGGCTTGCAGGGCGATCAGAGGCAGAATCAGCAGAGCAATGAGGTTAGTGAGGATCTTCAATTTCATCTGGCAGGCATACGATCAGGTGCTGTCACATCTTGCGCGGAGGCCAACGGCATTCCAGAATTGCCAAAGGTCAAAGGGTCACCCCGCAATGGGTCGCGAAGAATTCTGTTGATGAGCCCGGAAATGGGGGAGGGGCAGTGAAGGTCCGAAGAGACCGAACGCCACGCTCTAAAATTTTCGCTCATATTGTGGCCATGTTTGTCTATCCCGATGCATGGATGAGGTCCGAAGCGATGGTGGCAACGGAAGAATGGAAGTCGGCGCAAAGGTGGGGGGGGGATGTCTGGCGGAGTGAGCCGGGCTGGCTGAGTAGGATGGCGCTCATGGCGGAGCCTGCAAAAATTGCAGGCCGAGCCATAGACAGATCGACTCGGCCCCGGTCAATTCAGCCGGGTTAAATCCTTGATTCCACAAGCAATTCTCAGAAAATCGCGCAGTGAATTTTGCGGCCATTTTCTGCAAATAATCATTGACCAGATCAACCATCCCTGCATTTTTTGCGCCGCCAAAAAGGCGACAAAGTTTGGAATTAAACTGGGTTGCCTGTTTTCCCCATCATTTATGAAAAAACCATCATTATTCCGGCTCCTTCGCAGTGGCTTGCTTGCTCCCGCCATTATGGGGCTATTTGCCATTCACGCGGCAGAGGCGGTTACGCTCACGTGGGACGGCTCGGACGTCATCACGACAGGGGCGCAAGGCGGGAATGGAACCTGGAATACCAGTGGTGCCTACTGGTGGAATGGTTCAGCCGATGTGGTCTGGCCGACTCCCGGCGGCCTCAGTGACGGTGCCATATTCGACCTCACGGCTGGCACGGTGACCCTCACTGGCGTCACTGCCAACAATCTGACGTTCAACACGACGGGATACACGCTGGCATCGGGCACGCTCACACTAAACGGCAGCACGCCGACGATTTCCACCGGATCGGGCATAGCTGCCACGATCAGTTCTGCCATTGCAGGCACGTCTGGCCTGGCCAAGGTTGGCACGGGTTTGCTCACGCTTTCCGGGGCCAATACTTACACCGGGCCGACAACCATTGCTAACGGCGGCACGATTTCCATTGGCAGTGACGCCAACCTCGGCACGGCACCGGTCACGGCCACGGCCGGCAGTTTGCTCATTGACGCCTCGGCAACCTTGGCGACGACGGGCACTTTCACGCTCAATGCCAACCGGGGCATTGTCATCGGCCCCAGCAGTGGGACCGGTTCGGGGACTCTGGACGTGGCTGTCGGCACGATTTTGTCTTATGGCGGCATCATTACCAGCA
>JBAXCM010000230.1:0-7391 GCA_037141475.1 Verrucomicrobiota bacterium
TGGTGGCCGAACCGGGGATTGGGCGGGCATAGAACATGGCGTTAGGCCAATAAGAACCGCTGCCGTAAAACTCCTTTTGGTCTGAGCCATCGGGGTTCATGTGAAAAAGAATCCGTGCGGCAAAATGCGGAATGTCGGAGTATTCCCAGCGCAGATAGAGCAGGCGTCCGTCGTTGAGAACCGTCGGGCACCAGTTGTGCTCCTGATCAAATGTCAGGCGGCGGATCGCCCCGTTGCGGCGTTCAAGCCGATAGAGATTGGCCACATGCGAGGTTCCGCCAACACACGGCACCCCGGTGAATGGCGCGGTGGAGCCAAAGACGATATTGCCGTCAGGCAGATAGCAGGCGTCGTAATTGTCCACGTCGGGCTCATGGATCAACGGCAATTGTTGGGGTTGGCCGCCCTCGGCATTCATCTCAAATACCTGCCATCGACCATTGTCACCCGGCATCGAAAACAATAACTTCTTCGCGTCAAAATCCAAATCGACGTCCCCGACAAAGCGGCCGCCCTCGGGATGGAACAACGGGAGCAGTTCGCCACTCGGGCTAACGGGTGAGAGCAGCACCAGATCATTGTTGAATCCGTCGTGGGGCAGGCTCGAGTTGCCCTCCCAGTTTTGCGGCAGCCCGAGGCGGTTGGCATCGCGCTGGACAAGCAGCAGCCGTCCAAAGTCCAACAACGGATTGGCGAGAAGCGCGTCGTTGCGAAGTTGAGCCAGTGCGACGCTCATTTCGGGGTTGGCACCCGGGGCGGCGAAACGCCGCTCCAAGTCCGCCAAACGTGTCCCAAACTCCTGCCCCTTGGGATAACGCGGGCCGAAGGATTTTGTCAGATCTTCAATTGCCAAACGCAGACTGGTGATTGATTCAGCCCCCTCCGCAGCGCGAGTTGGGTTGGCAAACGACACGGTTGCAAGGTAAACCAAAAGTTTGAATAAGGTTTTCATCGGAATCACCGCTGGCACCACCACCTCGGTACTACCAGCCATTGCTCCGCCCGCTTACGTCACTCAACTATCAAATCTTACCAAGGAAAAAATTTTCACAAGCAGGGCTCGCCCAGCGTGCCGGCAACCGCTATCATGCACCTGTGAGTGGCGCTGCTGAAACCCAAATCCTGAAAGACGTATCGCGCTCGTTTTTCCTCAGTTTGCGGCTGTTGCCCTCACCGATGCGGAATGCCGCTAGCCTTGCCTATCTGCTAGCCAGGAGCTCCGACACCCTCGCTGATGCGGCGGCTGTGCCCGTAGCCCGCCGCCTCGACGCCTTGCTAGCTTTCGCCGACGCAGTGGCCACCGGCAGTCTGCCGCCGAGTTGGCCGCAGGCGTTGCTAGACGCCCTGCCCGACCCTCGCGAGCGCCACCTCTTGGAGCGGGTCCCGACGCTGCTGATCTGGCTGCACGGGCTGGCAGTGCCGGAGGCGGAACTGGTGCGCGATGTGGTGGCCACTATCATCAGCGGCCAGCAACTCGATTTGCAGCGCTTCGCCCACGCCAGCCGCAGCCGACCCGTCGCCCTGCCTGATGCCGCCGCCTTGGAAGACTACGCATGGCGGGTCGCCGGCTGTGTCGGTGAATTCTGGACCCATCTTGGATTTTTGACCCTTGGCAACCGGTTTTCAGATTGCGATCCGGATATTTTGTTAGCTCAGGGACGGGACTTCGGCAAGGGTCTTCAACTGGTGAACATCCTGCGCGATGTGGCGGCGGATCTGGACGCCGGTCGTTGTTATCTGCCGCTAGCTGATCCCACCGATCGCGACGCCTTGCTTACCAGCCATGCCGCATGGCTGGAACGTGCGCTGCCATGGATCGAGCAAGGCCACCGCTATGTGCAGAGCCTTCGGCTTCGGCGCATGAGAGCCGCCACCCAGTTACCTGCGCTGCTTGCTGAAGAAACCCTCACCCGCCTCCGCGGTGCCAACTGGGCAACCCTCCAAGCCCGCGTCAAAGTCCCGCGTCGCCGCGTCTATGTATTGCTGCTGCGCTCCTTCCTCCGCTGAGGCGGTTATTGATGGGAAGCATTGATGCGGGCTTTGCGACGACGGGAAATTCTCCAGATCAAATGTGCGAGACGCATGGCCAAGGGTATGGCAACGATCAGAATGAGACAGCCCAAAGCGATACCGACCGGGGTCCCGACTTTCGCAAGAACAGCGTCAACTATTTGTGATAGAAGCGGGGGCGATTTGACTACCGCAACCGCCCCACCGGAGGCGGCAATGACCATGGCCGTGGAAAGGCCACCGGCGAGAATCTGCTTGGGATTGAGCTTAGCTAGAAAGGAGCCGCCCTGCTTCTCAACTGCCGAAAGCAGGGTGCGCGCTGCGGTTGGGTCAGCGGCATGCGAAGTATAGCTGAGGACTTCCCCCAGTTCCCTCTCCGGCAATGCGGCAAGCCGCCGCAGATCCCCGCCTGCAGGAAATACCCGCACTGCATCGCCAGCCAGACCAGGTGCCCGCGCCTCGATGCGCAGAATGTCGTCGCCGTACATTCGGGCAAGCGGCAGCACCTCATGGGCACGGGCAGCCAATATTGGTGCCGCTTCGGGTACGCGGATGGCCATTTTCATGACATCGTCACCGTGCCGGGCCGCCGCCTCAGCGAGGCCGAGTCCCCCCCGTTCCGCTGCCTCCAGAGCGGACTTGCCACTGGCTCGCCACGCAATCTCGAGAGCTTCCGCAGCTCCCTTTGCAGGGACGCGGCCAGCCAGCTTGGCGAGTTGTTCGATGACTTCGGCGACAGGTTCTACGACCGATGCGCAGGCGTCTTGCTGGAGTGGAACGAGCACGATGCCGATAATCGTGATAAGCAATAGATATGGGTGCATGAAGGATTTGGGTGAGTTGTAGATTGTGTATGGGGAAAATATCAAAGTACTGGGGTAAACAATGGCTGAAAGCTTGCCTCAATCTGATCGAGCGCGCCGGTGGCAGCTTTCTCCTGACCGTCGAGTTGCTCGTTGAGCAAGCCCTCAATCTTTCCCGGAAGGCGATTGATCTCATCAATGGCTTGCCAGATCTCTTTGGCTGTCCATGCTGAACCTCCCACGGCAATGGTGGCACCAATGATCTTTCCGACCGGTGATGGACCGTCTATAACACAAGCTGTCCCTGCTGCACCGGCGGTTCCCGCAGCAGTGGCGATCGCGGGTTCCAAAACACTCATCAAAATCGTGATGGTGGACCTGATGAAAACCAATTCCAGGGATGCTCCAATCCCGGCTGCGATCGTTTGATTGACGGAGTGATCCAATGTCTCCGCCATGGCTCCGATGGCCGGAAGTCCAGCATCCAATTCTGTAGGGCTAATTCCCGCGTCACGAGCGAACTGAAGCGTTTCCTTGCGATAATGGTTGGCGCGGACCAACGCATTCTGACGGGCTCCCATCATCTGAACGAGGATCTTCTCGCGAGCTGAGGACAGCAGGACAGTGGCGGGCTCCAGGGAATGCTGGATATAATCCTGCAATTCATGCCCCCCGCGAAGTTTGTCCTTGGTTCCCATGGCTGCACAGCTTGTCGCATTGTAAAACCCACGGAACGGCCGGGTTGCCACATCCGCCTTTCCAGAAACCTCCTTGTGCGCGGCGGTCAGAATTTCGTGGATCGCCTGACGGGTGGCGGCGATGTCCTCAGCCTCGGCTCCAGCGTAGCGGGCGGCGGCCTCCGAGATCCGGGAACGGGCGATGCGGGCAGCCACTTCCGGGTCGATAGTTATATGAATCGGAGCCACCCCGATGAATGCTGCGATTGTGACAAATGCGCCGGCGGCAAGGATGACAAGTCTTGCCATGATTGAGCGGTTCGATTTCATGGTAGTAAAATTGGCTTTCTTCATGGCGGGCAGGTGCCGGAACTGTGCCCGACCCCATGCACCCAGTCAACGCCCGTTGGCTGGCAAAATTCTTCTTGCCGTCCCGCAGGATTCGCGCCTTCGTGGGACGTGATAATTCAACCCCGCTTCCAACCCCATACTTCCAACACCAAAATGAATCCTGTTACCGTATTGTTTGCGTCAGCTTTGATAGTGGCAAGTCAAGCGCGTGGAGAAGAAGCACTTGTTTCAGTCCAGTTGAATCCAACGGCGGTCGTCTGTCAAAAATTTCTAGGCTTCGGTGCCGAGTGGGATTCAAACGGCTACGACGAGAACAAAGTCACCGAAGCGGATTTCGCGGTGATTCGCAAACGAGTGGAATGGATGCATTTGCCCATTGCTAGAATCATGATGCAGAGCAGATGGTGCTATAAGGGCAACGGCCAATACGACTGGAACGGCCCCAAGATGCTCGCGCTCTATCGGCAGTTGGACGTTTGCCAGAAACTTGGGACAACTGTATTGCTGACCGACTGGGGAATCGAGCCGTCCTGGCTGGCGACCCCGGACGTTGCAAAGGTGGAAAACCCGAAGTATGCCGGGATCATTGCGGCCTACATGGACTACCTTCTGAACAAAAGGAATTACACCTGCATCAAGTATTTCATTCAAGGCAATGAGCCGAATCTGGAAGTCAAGGAATGGAATCGCTGGCGGAAGGGCGTAGAGAATGTCGCCGCCGAGTTTCAGGCAAAGGGTCTCGATGGGAAGGTCGTGCTGATGGGCTCGGATCAATCCGACGGGGATGATTGGCACAGGAATGCGGTTGACCAACTTCAGCAAACTTTGGGTGCCTATGACATCCATCATTACGCCACTGAGGAGCTGGTGCGGACGGGTGGATTGTTCGACTACTACAAAAAGAACTGGGAGTATGCGTTGACTCGGGACCCCAAGGCGAAGAATAAACCGCTCGTTGTCGGCGAGGCAGGAGTTATAGGTCTCGGGTGCGATGCCGGTAACAATCCGAGGAGCGGTGATCCCCGGTACGCCGTTCTCATGAGCGACTACGCCGTGCAGGCAGCCAATGCCGGATCATGGGCCGTGCTCGCGTGGATGTTGGACGACAACTCCCATGCGGGATTTTCCTGGGGCATGTGGAAAAATCGAGAAAATGGTTTGGTCACCAAGCCATGGTTCTACACCTGGTCTTTGCTTTCCCGCTGTTTCCCCGCAGGGGCTACTATTGTGCGGGCCGACTTAACAGTTAGCGATGTACGGGTGTTGGCCGCCAACTGGGACAACAAGAAGATTGCCGCAGAAGGTTGCTGGAGCATTTGCATCGTGAATCGAGCCGCCACACCGAAAACGGTACGCCTGCAGATGACAGGGGGGCCAACGCTGAACCTGTGCCGATACGGCTTCAGCAATGCCTCAGCTGTGACCGACAAGAATGGATTCCCCCTAGCTTTGGAGAAACTGACCTGCAACCTCCGAACCGGCGTCAACCTTTCATGTGAAGCCAACAGCGTCATTGTCCTCAGTTCCATGGGTGACGACATACCCTCTTTCAGTTCAACAAAAAACATATCTTCCGCTGGCGCTGGTGGCGGCAAAATGTATCTGGGTCCTGGAGCTTCGGCGACGGTGCCACCCGCACGACGCGGGGGCCACACTCTGTCACCTACCCTCTCTGGGGCACTTACACCCTGACGTTCGTAGTTATCGGGAATATATCGATCTCTACGACTCTCTCGGCCAGTATTCCTTCACGACGCGCAGCCATTCATCGGCCAGAATCTGGTGACCGGCCCAGGCCGGATGCACCCCGTCGAACAACCAGTACTCGGCCGGTGCGCGCTTGACGGCTTCGTCGAACACCCGCTGAAAATGCACCACCGGACACTTGTGCTTTTCGCCGAGCCTCGCTACCATTTGCTGAATCTTTTTAATGGCGGCATCCCACTCGGCCCACTGTTTGGTGTTGGCTGAACCCCGCAGAATGAACGGCTCACAAAGAACGATCTTGGTGCCCGGTAGCATGCTTCCGGTATCGGTGAGCATCTTCTCGTAGGTTGCTTCAATCTCGTCGAATGGGATTCCCTTCTTCGCCCCCAGGTTATGCCAGACGTCGTTGACGCCGATGAGTATGCTGAGCAGGTCGGGCTTCAATGCGATCACGTCATTCTGCCAGCGTGCGGCGAGGTCCGACACCTTGTTGCCGCTAATCCCGCGATTGAGGAAGGTCAGATTCAATTCCGGATAATGCCCGCACGCATTCGCAGCGATGATATAGGGATAGCCATGGCCCAACGCGTGGTCGAGATATTGGGCTTTGTAATCGCGCCCACCGTCGGTAATCGAGTCACCTTGGAAAAGCACCCGCGCGTCCTTGTGGAATATAACCGGCAGGCCAATCACATCCGGCCCCGGATCGCTGCCCGACGCATATCCCGGCAGGATCACTCCCGATGCAGCACCTATTATCATGCATTTCAGCCACGTCTTCATAATTCTATTCTATCTAACTGCGGTAATGGTCGAGATCAAAATGATCACCCTCACTGCCGGCAATCCATACGATGTCAGCCAAATTGCCATCGCTGCAACTCTCGAGCGGCAAACCGGTTAGTGGTGACAAGTCGTTATCGCGGCTAACCAGCAGGCATCGCGCCATGCCATCCGGCAACAGGGACCGGTCGTTAGCCATCATTTGCCAGGCGACATCTCCAGATGTTACGCCGTGGGCGGCGCTGGCACATGGAGCCAGCCATGAGATGAGCGCCAGAATTCCGGCATCCCACACTGGATCATTGTACATCAGCGGCGCGGCTAAGGGATGGCCACAGGCATCAACAGCTAACACGGTGCCAGATGTGCCATCGACACAGAGGCGGCCGACCGCCGCAGGATCCACAGTGGCTAACAGTTGATCGCGTGTGCGCTCAAAAGCGCTGCGCCAACCTTGGGGATCACGAAGGTCGGAGGTGATGTCGGCCAGCCGCGTGGCCGCCTGACCAACTATCCGGCCGGTGGCATCCATCGCCTCGGCCCGCCCCCCGGAAGTGCCGACGTCGATACCGATGACCGTCTCATGGCGAGTCGTCATGGGGTCTCGTTGCGTTTGCCTGAATTGAGGGATTGGCGATATTTCTCAGCATCCCAACCGAGCAATTCCGCACATTCCGCATCAGTTAGCACACGCAAATTCGTGGCAGGAGAAATCCGGCTGGCCACATCAGCCAGTCCACGAATCATCGAAAGCGCCCCGGCACTGGCATGGCGAGCCACCAACACGCCTTTGCTAGGAAAAATTAACAACACTCTGGAGGGTTGCTCCAAATCCCGTGCGGTGTCACCCGGCCGGGCGATGGTGATGGCGTCACTGAGGAAAATCACTTGATCGGGATACAAGCTGCCGACTGAGGCGATCCGCCAACTGGCGACGTCCGTGCCTAGCCCGTGCAAGGCAGGATCCTCGGGAAGTTGATAGTTTGAGTTCAGCGCCAATTGTTCCAGCGCCACCAGATCGGCGGGCGGTGCAAGCCGCGGACGGGTCACCAGCGCGGCG
>JBAXCM010000231.1:0-7369 GCA_037141475.1 Verrucomicrobiota bacterium
TGGTAGGGCTGCGCGCCAAGCCCACCCTGCAAGCCTGACGCGGTTAGTCCCGCCAGATTGCCGCCGTTTTGCGCCGTGAAAGTAACCACCACATGCACCGGTGCCTCCAGCAGGCGGTCGCTGGTGTTCTTGATTTTCACGTCCACCGTTGACGCCAGCTTTCGAGTGGTGCGGCTTAACGCCGTGCGCTCGTTACCGGCACTGATTTCAACACCGGACGTCAACAAGGGCGGGCTCTCCGCAGCCGCCAGGCCGGACAAGGCTAATAGGAGGGGCAAAACCCGGGCGGGGAGTAAGGCATGGAGTTTCATCGGAATTCAGGGAAAATCGTCGGACCGACGGCGGCGGCGAACTAGCAAGCAGACGGTTGCCGGGACCAGAAGTGCGGCCGCGCCCGGCTCCGGGACGGCCACCAGCGAGACATTGTCAATGGCCACCACACTATCCGAGGCGCTGCCGTTGAGGTTGTAAAACTCGAAGGCGAGCGTCGCAAAACCCGCCGGACTGCCGGGAGCCATCACCTGGCTCAGCGTGTAGCGGGTCCAGCCCGCCCCCTTGGGACTGGGCCCGAACGCCGCCACGGGTGCCATATTGAACGCCCCACTGGCATCCAAATCGAATAATCCAACGGCCTGATCGAAACTCCCGCCGGCTAGCGTCGAGCCAAACGGCGATGTCCCGAAATAGAGGGTCGCGAAAAACGTGTCGGCCACAAAACCCGTCGGCACTGTCGCTGAAAGCCCGTTTAATAGATCGAAAACCAGGTCAACTCGGCTCAGATTCTGAGCCAGCGCTCCAGACTGATAGATCGAGGTCGGCGTCGCCACCGAGTCGGAAAACACCGCCGCATCCCCGGTGTTGAACACCCTCCCGGAAGTCGTCCACGACGCTGTGGACCCAGTGAAATCCCCGTTGCTTAGGATCGATGTGGCTTGCAGGTCCAATGCAATCCTAACAACAAAAGCGGATATGACGAGAAATGTTTCGACATGGTCTTTCCAAAGCGATGTTACCCATTCCGCCAGCTTACACAAGAAATAAATCTTTTCATTTCCGTATTATGATTCCGGCGTGCCGTGGGTGTCTGTGGGTGGCTGCTGTGGGCGCGCTGGAAAGGGCCATGATGCCTCACGGAGGCCAGTCGAAGTAGTTCGACACCGCCGCTGAGCCCACAGCCGGAGCATTTTGCAGCCTGCTACTGGCGGGGATCCGCCAGCAATGATCGTACGACGCCGGGGTATTCGACAAGCGGCAGGTTGTCACTGATCACATAGGGACAGTTCTTCCATTCCAGTCGGGGCGAATCCTTGTAGTCCTTGATTTTCTGGACGCCGAACGAGATCATCTCCTGAGTCAATAGATCTGGATTTTGTGCATCCGTGATGCGGTGAGCATCGAAAGAGAAGGGGCTATTTGCGGCGACGATCATGTATCCTTTGCCGAAACTCTCGCAGTAGGGGAACACACTATCCACGGTCCTGCGCACCAAGAGCGCCTGTTCTTGATTCCCAAAAGCATTGGAGTAGATACAGAACACCCCGTTCTTTTTTAGCCGCTTCTTGATCAATTCCAAGTATTCGCGGGAAAGGAGAATACTGCTGCCTGCCTGCTTCAAATATAAGGGTTGCTGGGTGATCAAATCATACTGTTTCTCGTTGAGGGCAACACCTGCCCGCCCATCCTGCCAGATGAGGTGAAGCTTGCGGCTTTCCCCGGCATGTAGCGTGCCCTCAGGGTAGTTGTTCAGGATAGTCAGGAGTTTGTGATCGACCTCGTAAACGTCAACGGAATTGACCCTATCTGATCGGGCCAATGTTGTTGCAGTGATGCCAGTGCCCAGACCGATGACCAGGGCGTCCATGGGATCTTGTGTGTGGCAGAGATAAGGGATGGCCGCCATTAACCAGTTGGATGAGCCCACATGGTCGCCGTTCACCGCTAACCGGGAATGCCACAATCCATCCCAAATCATATTGCCATCCTCATCGACCTCGATTACCCCGCTCTTACCGAAATAGGAGTCCCATTTCAAGCCCAGGACTCTGTTCCCGATCTTTCCACCCTCATTCTTCGACAGTACTTTCACGAGATATCCCACGGGATCAGCAACCTTGAAGTTGTACACGAGGGTAAATGGTAGAAGGATCAACAGGCAAACGCTGAATCCAACAGCTCCGAGTCTCGTCCATAGCTTGTCGCCCCCCACAGGCAATGGCAGGCTGAGGGATTTTCGCGAGTAAAAGTAGAGCGCAATATATCCGGAGGCGATCAACAAGGCGGTGTACGTGTGGTTCATCTCGAATCCGACAAGCGTCATTAGTAGGATGCCGAAACAACTGCCAAGCGTGTTTAACCCATAATATCGCCCGACATCGTTTCCCCAATGGTTGGCGGCGCGCGAGAGTAATTGCCCGAAAAGGCACCCAAAGGCGATGCAGGGGAGACAGTACACGAGAGCTGAGATCAGCAAGGGAAGGCTAATGTGCAGTTTATACAAAACGATCCCGTGCAGCTCAAAGCGGTCGATCAAGAAGAACGCGGGAATGGCAGCCACGAGAGCCGCCGAAAGCACAAGTAGCATGGGGATCGATTGCCTAATCCTTTTGGCTAGAAAAACGCCGGCTGACCAGAAGAAAAGGTAGTAGCACAGGACCAAGGAAAAGTTGTATGGCAGTGGTTCGTGAGCCAAGGCTGCGATGCGGAACAGATACATCTCATATCCAAGCGAAAAAAATCCTAACCAAAAACCCATGATTTCCTCGGGTGAAAGCCGCCCCTTGCGCAACCGGAGTTCC
Organism: Verrucomicrobiota bacterium; assembly: GCA_037141475.1. GTDB lineage: Bacteria > Verrucomicrobiota > Verrucomicrobiia > Verrucomicrobiales > Akkermansiaceae > Luteolibacter. Next base: position 2,796 of record JBAXCM010000231.1, read on the forward strand.
TTCTCGGGCGCGGGCCAAACGGCTCCGGAATAGCGTTGCAAGTACAGTCCGAAAAGAATCGCCGCAGCGGCACCGTTGCAAGATGCGCCTACGAGAAGCGATATCTTCTGTCCGAAGAATGGCATCAGCAGAAAACCGCTAGCCAGCCCGCCCAGCACGGAGCCAAGGGTGTTCAATGCGAAAAGCAGGGCAAGAAAACTGTTCGTCTGATATCGCAGTTGCCGCTGGGCGACCTCAGACACAAGTGGCATCGTTATTCCCATGAGGAAACATGGCAGGAGAAGAACGGCCGCTGCTGACACGCCATAAACGAGCCGTAGAGGTACCCCCAATGACATAGCCAGCCGTTGAAATGCATAAACGCTCTCGCTGATGTCCATGGCTAGAATTGCGGCAATCCCGAGGTTTACCACGAGCAGGGTAAGTTCGACCCATGCCAGTGCCCGAAGTGGGTTCTTAACCCGATGAGCGGCGAGTCCCATGCAGAGAGCTCCAGAGCCAAGCCCCAGCATAAAGACCAATACGATGATCATCGAACTTGTGCTCTCACAACCCGCCAAATAGATCTTGAGTGCCCGTTGCCAAACAGTTTGATTGACGATGGCAGCAATGCCGGAAAGAACAAGGGCCAAAAGGAGCAAGGCTATCGTTATTGGGTTTGCGCGGGTATGAGCTGAATGGCTGTTCATCTAGTGACAAATTTTGTGGTGAAGGGCGTTGAAAAAAGAGGTGGTGGGCAGCAGGGTTGGAAAGTGGGCGGGGAAAACCAGCCACATCCTAGCCACCTGTCAAGCCTGCCCTGAGACATCGGTGGGTGTTGATGACCCCATTGGCCGGAGGGAGGGTATAGTCGGATCCCGTCCTACTGTCCGGCACCTTGATCCCTGTCGCTTACCTTTTGGGCAGTCGTGGCGAGGGATTCTGGCTGCACTTTCCGCTGGACAACGAACGGTGCCGGTTGGAGTGCGCGCATTTTTTCTTGGGGAGGCCACTGACCCATGACTGGGGGACGAGGGACGACTCCATCATCTACGGTCCATCCCGCGCAGGGATGGTTGCGAAATCCCAGCCGCCGTCGCAGGGATCGTTGGGCTCACCCTCACGAAGGCAGTCCGGCGAATGCCAGTGTTGTTATGATTCGCAGTTCCGCCGCGCCGACCGGGGAGGGGAGGGGAGATTCACCCCGCTGCGAGTTTTGCTAACAGATCGTCGCTATCCACGGGGTCGCCCTTTTGGACGAGGACTTCGACGATGGTGCCGTCGCAACCGGCGCAGACGGTGGTGAGCATCTTCATGGCTTCTAGGACCACCAGTTTGTCGCCTGCCTTGACCTGCTGACCAACGGAAATGGCGACTTCGGTGACCATGCCGGGCATCGGGGCGCAGGCATGGGCTTGATTGCTAGACTCACCTTTGATGCGTCTGGCTGAGGAGGTGGCCTTGATGGAGTTGTCGAAGACGACGGATTCGCGGGGCATGCCGTTGAGTTCGTAGAATAAGGCACGGCGTCCGGCGGTATCGGCCTCGCCGATAGAGATGAGCTTGATGATGAGGATTTTTCCGGGGTCGATCTCGATTTCGATTTCCTCGCCGATGTGCAGGCCGTAGAAGAACGCCGGGGTGGGCAGGCTGCTGAGGTCATCATATTTCGCTTGAAAAGCGGTGAAATCTGCGAACACCTGCGGATACATCAGGTGGGAGTAGAGGTCGTCGTCGTTAGCGGGGCGGCCGAGTTTGGTGGCCAGAGCGGTGCGGGTGCCCTCCAGATCGACGGGTTCGGCGAGTTCTCCGGGACGTTTTGTGGTGGCCTTGCGGTTGCCGAGAACGACTTTTTGGACGTCGGTGGGCCAACCGCCGTCGGGTTGGCCGAGGCCGCCGGCCAGCATGTCGATGACAGATTCCGGGAAGTCGATGGCACCGGGTTTGAGATTTGGGACGTCGGCGGCCTTGATGCCGCGGGTGACGAGGAACATGCACATATCTCCCACGACTTTGGAAGAAGGAGTGACTTTTACGATGTCGCCAAAGAGTTGGTTCACTTCGGCATAGGTGCGGGAGATCTCGCGCCAGCGGTGGCCGAGACCCATGGAATTCGCTTGTTCGCGCAGATTGGTGTACTGGCCGCCTGGCATTTCGTGCTCATAGACCTCGGCCGAACCGGCCCGCGGCGCCGAATCAAATGGCTTGTAGAATGCCAGCACGCCCTCCCAGTAGTCGGAGAGGTCGTTGAGCGAATCGAAGTCGAGGCCCGGATCGCGCTCGGTTTTGGCAAGGGCAGCGGCGACCGAGTTGAGGTTTGGCTGCGAGGTGGAGCCGGACATGGAGGCGATGGCGAGATCCACGATATCCACCCCGGCGTTGGCGGCGGCGAGCACTGAGGCGGCGTTGAGGCCGGAGGTGTCGTGGGTGTGGAAGTGGATCGGGATTTGGATTTCCTGTTTGAGAGCGGTGATGAGCTTGTGCGCGGCGAGCGGTTTGCACAGCCCGGCCATGTCCTTGATGGCAAGGATGTGGGCACCCATGCGCTCGACTTCCTTGGCTTTTTCGACGTAGTATTGCAGCGAATACTTATCTCGCTTCTCATCGTTGATGTCACCTGTATAACAGATCGCAGCCTCACACAGGACCTTGCCATGGGTGCGGGCCGCCTCCATCGCCACCTTCATGTTTGGCAGATAGTTCAGTGAATCGAAGATTCGGAAGATATCCATACCGGATTCGGCGGCGTGGTGGATGAAGCCGGCGACGACGTTGTCCGGGTAGTTCGAGTAGCCGACGGCGTTGGAGCCGCGGAAGAGCATCTGGAAGCAGATGTTAGGGATTTTTTCGCGCAGCCGCTGGAGGCGGGCCCAGGGGCACTCGCTGAGGAAGCGCATGGCAGTATCAAAGGTGGCCCCGCCCCACATTTCCAAGGAAAATAACTGTGGAACGCGGTGCGAGATGACCTCAGCCACGCGCAGCATGTCATGGGTTCGCATGCGGGTGGCGATGAGCGATTGGTGAGCGTCGCGCAGCGTGGTATCGGTGATAAGCAGGTGTGTTTGGGCGAGGATCCATTGGGCGAATGCCTCTGGGCCGAGTTCCTGCAGCAAGTTGCGGCTGCCCGAGGGGATGGCGGCATGGTGCGCACTTACTAACGAATCGGGCACCCGCACCTTGGGCTGCGCGGCGGCGGGTTTCCACCCTCTGACGGTGGGGTTGCCGTTGAGCGTGATGTCCGAGATATAGGCTAACGTGCGCGTCGCCCGGTCCCGGCGAGGCCGGAAGCGGAATAACTCAGGCTGGGTGTCAATGAGCCGGGTATGGGCCTGCCCGGCACGGAATGTCTTGTTGGATATAACATTATCCAGAAACGGGATGTTGGTTTTTACGCCGCGAATGCGAAATTCGCGCAGTGCCCGGTCCATGCGTTGGCAGGCCATCGGGAAATCGCGGCCCATGGCGGTGATCTTCACCAGCATCGAGTCATAGTACGGGGTGATGACCGAACCGGCATCGCCCGAGGCCGCGTCGAGGCGGATGCCAAAGCCAGCGGCGGAGCGGTAGTTGAGGATGCGGCCGTGGTCCGGGGCAAAATTCTTTTCCGGGTCCTCGGTGGTGACGCGGCATTGGATTGCGAAGCCGATGCACGGCATCTGGTCTTGGGGCGGGATGGCCAGTTCTTCGCCAAACAACGGATGGCCTTGGGCGACTAGGATTTGGGAGCGCACCAAGTCGATGCCCGTCACGCATTCGGTCACGGTGTGTTCGACCTGGATGCGCGGGTTCATCTCGATGAAGAACCAGTCATTTCGATCCATGTCGTAGAGGAACTCGACGGTGCCGGCGTTGTTATAGCCGATGCCGCGGGCAAGTTTGACGGCGGCATCGCACAGTTGGTTGCGCACAGAGGGATCGAGGTGCATGGCCGGGGCCACCTCGACGACTTTCTGATAGCGGCGCTGGACCGAGCAATCGCGTTCGTGGAGGTGGACGACGTTGCCGTGTTGGTCGCCGAGAATCTGTACTTCGATGTGTTTGGCGCGGGAGATGTAGCGTTCCAGGAAGACGGCCGGATTACCGAAGGCATTGAGGGCTTCGTTGCGAGCCTCAACTAGCAAATCTGCGAGTTGTGAGGGTTTTTCCACCACTCGCATGCCGCGGCCGCCACCACCAAAAGCAGCCTTGATGATGAGGGGAAATCCGATGTCATGGGCGACGAGGAGGGCCTCGTCGAGGTCGGTGATCGGTTCCTCGGTGCCGGGCAGAGTGGGGACTTGAAATTTGTGTGCCAGGGCACGGGCAGCGGTCTTATCGCCCATATTTTCCAGCAACTCGGGCGACGGGCCGATGAAGATGATGCCCTCGCGGGCACAGGCACTGGCAAAGGCGGCGTTCTCCGAAAGGAACCCATAGCCCGGGTGGATCATGGTGACTCCCTTCTGTTTGGCCAACGCCACGATGCCCTCGATATCCAGATAGGCACCGACGGGTCCCTTTGAGGTATCCAGCGGGTAGGCTTCGTCGGCCTTGAAGCGGTGGATTGAGAAACGGTCCTCCTCAGCGCAAATCGACACGGTGCGGAGGCCGAGCTC
>JBAXCM010000232.1:0-7361 GCA_037141475.1 Verrucomicrobiota bacterium
GGCAGTGGTTTGCAAAACCACCATTAATGGGTTCGATTCCCATCCCCGCCTCCACCTTTTTCCTTGTAGACAAAGGAATTGCGGCGAATCGGAGGGGTTAGACAAAAAGCCCGAAAACGCCGAAAAACGCGCCAAAACGCGCCAAAACGCGCCGGAAAACGGATGGTAACCGGAAAGGGAAAATTTCCCAACATTTCCCTAACGTAGATAGCTCGGGATTGATCCGTGCCACCGCCGCCTTCAAGCGCCCCGGCAGCATCGCCCCGTGGTAGCTCTCACGCTCGCCCGAGGCATCAGGGTCAAAGGCATCGCCGCCATGACAGGTGAAGCCCATCTGCGCGAGCAGGGTGAGGACCACGGATTCAAAACCGGATTCGAGGATCTTGGACATGGGTGGTGGACAATCGTCGAGTGCCGCCCTTGCCTCAAAATGTCAGCGACCAAATCGACTTGGCCACCTTAGCCAACTCGGCCTGTCGCTTTGCCATGGCCTCCTCCGTCCAGTCGGTGATCTTGACCAGATCCGTTGAGGTTCGATACTGTGACTTCGCATACACGGCCTGCTTCTGGGCAAAAGCCGCGTTGCCCGCTTGCTGCCCGTTCAACCCGCGTTCCAACAAGGAGTAGTTCCCGACCCTCTCGTAACTTCGCTCGTGGGCATCCGAGGTGAAATGCTCCCATCCCACTTCGCCGGGATTCTCCGGCAGGATGTGCTCCACGGTCGCGGTCATCCCTTCGTCGGTAATGTCGACCCCACTCAACTGCTTCTCAAGCTGGGATAACAATGATCAAAATGTCGGTGCTGAAAGATCCGAGTGCCCAAGGCCGTTCACTCGCAATGGAAGGCAAGTGCACGCCCCGTCGTAATTTCCGGAAACCTCAATCCATCGCAAGACGCACCTCAGTCTTGTGGTCAATCCTCTGCTTGCTGCCGACCGCCGGCGCCCAGCAGGCAAATGACGATCCGGTGACGAGCCCGGTCGCCCAACCGGTCACCGCCGACAAGTTTGACGTTCGCAACATGGAGGGCTGGACGATCTACACAAATCGCGATGTCCTCAAGAAGTATCCCGAACAAATGGCCAAAACCTTCGGACATTTGAAATGGGATCTCTACCAGATTAAGCTGGCCGCTCCCGCCACGGCGGTCTGTAACCTGCAGGAGCACACCCCCATCTGGATCGAGTACGATGAAAAGGTGAGCCTCTCCTATCATCCAGAAACCGCATGGCTGCTTGAGCGCGGCTACAAGCTGCCGAAGGACCCGGATTCGATGATTTCACTCAGCGCGAAAGAGTATGTCGGTGACAGCTATCGCCATCCGTTCGTTATCTTCCATGAGATGACACACGGTTATGACCACCATTTCATTGGCAAGGGTCATGACTATGGCAACGCAGAATGCGAGGCCAATTACCAGCGCATGATGAAATCCGGAATCAATGAGAAAGTGAAGATCTGGGATGGCGGGATCGGCTCGCATTACGCCCGGACCAACCGCATGGAATATCTGGCTGAAAGCTCAGAAGCCTATTTCGGCGTCAATGACATCTATCCGTTTGTTCGGGCCGAATTGCGGGAACAGGACCCCGCGATGGCACGACTGGTTGAACGCTATTGGGGAGTGGATCCCCGGCAAATCATTCGGGTGGAAACATCCCTCGCCACCTATCTGGACCACCCCCAAGCCGCAGCCACCACAGCAAATGCCTCCGGTCCGGCCAAAGGGAAGTACATCCCAACCAGTCAATACGACAAACGGGACGTCGATGGCTGGACGGTGTACGTCACCCCGCAATTGGCCAAGCAGCCGGGTCTCTGCACAGCCATGGTGAAGATCCTCAACTACAAGCTGCATGTCATCGATCATTTCATTTCTGCCGAGGGGCAGAAGCAATTGCACGGGATTCCGGTGTGGCTGGAATACGGACGCAAGGGCCCCTATCTGCAGTATTGCGGTGACAGCGCGAAGTTGCAGCGCGAAGGAGCGAATCCGGACAAGCTAGGCGCGGTTGAGATCGGGGATCCGCAACGGATGATGGACTGGTCCATGCTCCAGCAATCCGATGTGCTCCACCAAGTGGCCCTCGCCTACTATGATCGCTACGCGCAAAAGGATTCCGAGCTAGGCAGGAAGATTACGGCCGCATACGAGCAGGCCAAAAAGGACGGCAAATACAACTCAGTCCTCCGCTTCGACGGCAAGCGGGTCTCGCTGCCAGCCATGACCAGTGAGAAAGAGTACTTCGCCGAGCTCATGGAAAGTTACTTCCTCGTCAACGATCACTACCCATTCATCCGTTGTGAACTCAAGGACCAAGACGCCACGTGGTACGGCGTGATCGCTGACCTCTGGCAAGGCAATCCGCACCGCTGATAGATGATGATGCTCTGGGGGGCCGGGAGGCTTTGACTCATCCGTTTTCAGAAGGAGAAACGACCGCCAACCGCAGCGCTCCGCTGAGATACGGTCCCCTCTCCGAAAGACAAAGCGATAGACAGTCGCAGGGAAGAATCAGCGCTTCCGGCGGGCCATCAACATTCCGCTACTCATCCGTTCCACCGGCAAAGGGCAGGACTCCGGCGAGAATGCCTAGTTCGACCGTGAGGAAGCCACTTGCCTATCCAAACTTTGATCGGATGCACAGCCTCGTTAGACCTCGGCGATGGCAGGCTGGGAATCCGGTTGGCTCGATGAGAACTGGAGTTCCTCGGAGTCCGGCTTGCAACTGACATTGACGAATGAGCCGGATTTGACGTCACCTCGCAAGATCGCCTCGGCAAGCGGATCTTCGAGGAAGCGCTCAACTGCACGGCGCATCGGCCGGGCTCCGTAAGCGGGATCGAAGCCCTTGCTGGCAAGGAGGGTGCGGGCGTCATCGCTGAGGGCAAAGACGATATCCTTTTCGCGGAGACGCTTGAGAAGTTTCTCCACTTCGAGATCGACGATCTTATTGAGGTCGTCCTTTTCAAGCATGTGAAATACCACGATGTCATCGAGACGATTGAGGAACTCGGGCTTGAAGAAGCGCTTGGATTCTTCGAGGATTTTACCTTTCATGCCCTCATGGTCGGCCAAATCTTGGGCCATTGCGCCGAAACCGAGCGTCGTCTGGCGCTTGATATCAGAGGCCCCGACGTTGGACGTCATGATGATGATGGTATTGCGGAAGTCGATCTTGCGTCCTAACGAATCCGTGATAGTGCCTTCCTCGAGGATTTGCAGCAATAAATTCATGACATCGGGATGGGCCTTTTCGACTTCGTCGAAAAGCACCACCGAGTATGGCCGGCGCCTAACGGCCTCCGAGAGTTGGCCGCCTTCCTCATGGCCGACGTAGCCTGGCGGCGATCCGATAAGCCGCGAGGAAGTGAATTTCTCCATATACTCGGACATATCGATCTGGATGAGAGCTTCCGCGTCACCAAACATGAACTCGGCGAGGTGGCGGGCCAGATAGGTTTTGCCGACGCCTGTGGGGCCGAGGAAGAGGAACGATCCGATAGGCCGGCGGGGGTCCTTGAGGTCGGCACGCGAGCGGCGCAGGGCTTTGGAGATGGTGATGACCGCCTCGTTCTGACCGATGACTCGGCTTTTGAGCTCGTCCTCCATCTTGAGGAGTTTTTCTGTTTCTTTTTCCTCCATGCGGCGCAGGGGCACGCCGGTCCATTTGGAGACGACGGCCATGATATCGTCATCGGTGACGGTGACGACGGTTTCCTCGGAGGAAGCGCGCCAGTGTTTGAGGGTCTCCTCGAGTTCCTTTTTGGTGTGTTTTTCCGCATCGCGAAGGGAGGCGGCTTTTTCAAAATTCTGTTCGGCAATGGCGGCGACCTTATCGCGGTTGATCAGACTGATCTTCGCCTCAAACTCCTTGATAACAGGCGGCCGGGTCAGTGTGCCTATCCGAGCCCGGGCACCGGCCTCGTCAAGCACATCGATCGCCTTGTCCGGCAGGAATCGTGCCGTTAGATAGCGGGAGGTCAGCTTGACGGCGGCTTCGATGGCCTCCGGGGTGAATTTGGCCTTGTGGTGGCTTTCATACTTATCCTGCAGGCCTTGGAGGATTTTGATGGTGTCGCTAACGGAAGGTTCCTCTACCTTGACTTGTTGGAAGCGGCGTTCGAGAGCGGCATCCTTTTCGATGTACTTGCGGAATTCGTTGAGGGTGGTGGCACCGATGCACTGGAGTTCGGCGCGGCTGAGAGCGGGCTTAATGATGTTAGATGCATCCATGGTGCCTTCGGCGGAACCGGCGCCGACGATGGTGTGGAGTTCGTCGATGAAGAGGATGATGTTCTTGGCTTTGCGGATTTCGTCCATGACCGCCTTGATGCGCTCTTCGAACTGGCCGCGGTATTTGGTACCGGCGACCATCAGTGCGAGGTCGAGGGTGATAACCTTGCGGTCGCGCAACAATTCGGGGACGTTGCCGCTGGCGATTTCCTGGGCGAGGCCCTCGACGATGGCGGTTTTACCGACGCCGGCTTCGCCGATGAGGACCGGGTTATTTTTGGTACGGCGGCAGAGGATTTGGATGACGCGCTCGATCTCGCTTTCGCGGCCGATGACTGGATCGAGGCCACCATCGCGAGCCATCTTGGTGAGGTCGCGGCCGAAGGCATTGATGGCCGGGGTCTTGACTTTGCCGGGGGTTTCCTGGCCTTGGGCTTGGCCTTGTCCCTGAGGCGGGCCTTGGCCTTGCGATTTTCCATGGGCAGACATATCGGCTTCTTCGAACGGGCCGTCGCCATCTTCGAGGTCATCGTCATCGTCGTCATCATCGTCATCAGCGTAATCTTCCGGCGAAAAATTCGGGTCGATTTCGGCGAGGATTTCGTTGCGGGTGCGCTGGATATCCACATCGAGGCGGCGCAGGACGCGAGCGGCGATGCCCTCGCCTTCGCGCAGCAGGCCCAACAGCAAGTGTTCGGTGCCGACGTAAGAATGATTGAGGGCCTTGGCTTCCTTGTTAGCAAAGGCCAGCACTTTTTTAACGCGTGGGGTGTAGGGGATAGTGCCGGTAGATTTTTGGGGTGGGCCGGAGCCGACTTCTTTTTCGACTTCCATGCGCACGGCTTCGAGTTCGAGGCCCATATGTTGGAGGACGTTGACGGCTACGCCTTGGCCGAGCTTGATGAGGCCCAAGAGCAAGTGCTCGGTGCCGATGTAGGCGTGGCTGAAGCGATCCGCCTCCTTGCGAGCCAAGGCGAGGACTTGTTGGGCGCGTGGGGTGAAGTTATTCATAATTCGTCTGGGGGATTGGCAGGATGCGAGGAAGAAGGAGGCTCACCGGCCGATGGGGTACAGGTATCCGAGGACTGGAGGTTTTGCAAGCGGGAGCGGATGATTTGAGCGCGGATGGCATCGCGTTCTTCCGGGGAGAGTTTGCGCACGGCGTGCAACTGCAAATGAGCTGGCTGAATATCCATCAGCAATGAGTCGCACAACAGGATGGTGTCGGCTGGAAAAAATCCCAGTGTCCCTCCCAAACGCAGCAATGACAGATGGTTGAGCGCCTCCTTGGAGTCGATGATATGGGCATGGCGAAGCACACCGTAGGCGCGTCCGATTTTATCGGCGACCATTTCAGGATCATCTTCGAGGAGTTTTTCACGGGCGTTCTGTTCGTGTTGGGCCACCTGGCCAATAACCCGTTCCAGCCGCCGGATGATCGTCTCCTCGCTTTCACCAAGAGTCGATTGATTGGAAATTTGGTAGAGGTGACCCAGCGATTCGGTGCCTTCGCCGTAGAGGCCGCGCACGGCCAGTCCGATTTTGCCGACGGCTTGGAGGACCTGGCCGATTTGGTCACTGAGGACCAGACCAGGCAGGTGCAACATCACCGAGGCGCGCAGGCCGGTGCCCAGATTGGTGGGGCAAGTGGTGAGGTAGCCGAGGGTGGGATCGAAGGCGAATTCGAGGGATGTTTCCAGTTCGGTATCGAGGGCGCTGAGGGCCTCGAAGGCGGAGCTGAGTTGGAGGCCGGGGCGGATTGCCTGCATGCGCAGGTGGTCTTCCTCGTTGAGCATAAAACTGAACGACTGGCGGCGTTCGATGACCACGGCGGAGCCCTCGCTGCGGGCGGCGTGTTCGCGTGACACGAGGTGGCGCTCGACGAGCACCTGTTTTTGGACGGAGGAAAGGTCGCTGAGTTCTTGCGAAAAGGCGTCTTTCATGACGGAAAGAGCCTCGACGGATGGGCGCATCAACTCGAGCGCCAATGCCCGTTGCTCGCGTTTGGCCCAACCGGGGAACGGTTGGCGGCGCAGGTTGCGGGCCAAACGGATCCGCGATGTGAGGACGGCTCCATCGGCCGCCGCGCCACCTGTCATCCAATCGGCCGGATTCTTGATCAGGGTTGAAAAACGCATCATGGCAAAGCGAGGGAATGGATTTCGTCGCGCAGGCCGGCGGCCTCCTCATAATTTTCGGCGGTAACTGCCTGTTCGAGGCGGGAGCGGAGGTCCTGGAGGCGTTGGTGCTTGAATTGGAGGGCCATGAGGCCTTCGGGGACTTTTCCGACGTGGCTGGCCCCCTTGTGCATACCGCGCAACATCGGCGTGATTTCCTCACGAAATAATGTATAACACTCGGCACAACCAAAGCGCCTGACCCGCCGCAAATCCTCCAATGTGAAGCCGCAAGCTTGACACACTTTGCCGCCTCCAGCCGGCTGATGACCGCCGATCATCCCGCCTAACTCACCGCTGATGCCGCCGAGCAGCAAATCCGCTAGAGAGAAACCGGTCGGGTCGGTCACACCACGCTCCTTGGCGCAAGATTCGCACAAGCTCACCTTCTTCATCTGCCCTTCGACGAGTTGGGTGAGGAAGACACTCGCTTTGGTATCGCAAAAGTCACATTTCATATCCGGGGAAAACTAGCGCCACAGCCAGCGCGATGCGACGAAAAACCCGTCCCTGCTAGCAAATTTTTTTTTCAATACCCTCATAAGAAGGGCGTGCCACTGGTGTGAGTGAGCTGTTTGAACCCCTCGATGAAGCGGCGAGTCAAGGGGCCGGGGCTACCGCTGCCGATGGTGCGGCGGTCGAGGGACACCACCGGGATGACCTCTGCAGCGGTGCCGGTTAGGAAGCACTCGTCGGCGATAAAAATGTCATAGCGGGTGAGCGAGCGCTCTTGGAATGGGATGGCGAGGGAGGCGGCCAATTCGAGGATGACGCCGCGGGTGATGCCATCCAGCGCGCCATCACTGATGAGCGGGGTGAGCAAAACCCCATTTTTAACGATGAACAGGTTGTCGCCGGTGCACTCAGCGACATAGCCCTGCTCGTTGAGCATGATCGCTTCTAACGCGTTGGCCTGGATCGCCTCGACCTTGGCCATGATGTTATTG
>JBAXCM010000233.1:0-7326 GCA_037141475.1 Verrucomicrobiota bacterium
AATGCGGCAAGTGCAAGAAGGGCGACAAGGACAAGGAAAAGGAAGAAGGCACGCTCGCCTAATTCTGACGGATCTATCAAATTTAAGAAAGCCGCCGGGATGCACTCCGGCGGCTTTTTTCGTGTCGTCGTTCGTACCCGATACCGATAGCTTAGGAAGATAGACCAAACTGTAATTATCGGGCAGCTACCCGCGTTGCAATTCGTTGCCAAACATGCCATCGATGGGCATGTGCCGCTTGTTTTGCCTCCTTGCTTGCCTTGCCGTGAGCGCCTGTTTCTCGGTTTCACCGCCAGCGCCTAGACCCCAGGTTGCCGCCCGCACACGGCTGCCCCACCGTCCGGCACCGCCGCCCACCTTGCTGCCATCCGCAGTCGTCAAATTCGCATCTCCCGAAAGGCCAGTCATCCCACCGGCTCCGCCACAGCTGACGTCCTGCGAAATTTCAGGCATTCGCTTCGAAGGGGTCGCTTTTGATGCGCGCAGTCACCGACTCATCGTCGCCGACCAAACCTCTGGCCCCGGGACCCTCTGGCCGGATGCCGCCACGGCCGCCAGTGCCCATGGCGGATTGGCTGCCATCAACGCTGGATTTTTCACCCCGACGGGCCAGCCGCTTGGAAAACTCGTTGCGGCTGGAACCCCCACCGGTTCTTGGAATCGGGCATCTTCCCTGGGTAGCGGCGTGTGGCTCGAATCCGCCACCGGCACCTCCGCCATCCTCCGTCGCGAATCCGTTCCGGCGACTGTCGCCGCCCTCGAACTCGTTCAGGCCGGTCCCATGCTCGTCGAGAATAACCAAGTCGTCGCCGGTCTAGAGGCAACCAAGCCCAGCGTCCGCTCGGTCATTTTCTGGGACGGAGGCACCCGCTGGTGGATCGGCCGCTCCTCGCCTTGCACCTTGGCTGCTCTGGCCCGCGCCCTGACAGCCGGAGGGCCAGCCGCATGGCCGCCGCGCGTGGCACTCAATCTCGACGGCGGCCGCTCGGCAGATTTATGGATCAGCGCAGCCATTCCCGGTGGCCCACTTACGCGCCGCGCTATCTGGAATAAGCCTGTTAGAAATTTCCTAATTCTCGTCTCCCGTTGAACATCCCCCTCACATGGCCCGGATCAGCTCCGGCATCTTCGATTTTCTGCATCAAGGTCAGCACCATTCATTGGCGATTCAGGGTGATCGGCGGTCATAGACACGCCGCTACAGCCGTGAACTATTCTTGGGCGTCTCCTCCGCTTGATCGCAATTTCAAGGGAATTGCAATGCGGTAGGAGCAGCGCCGGGCACCGGCCATCATCGACTCGCTGCGCGAGACGAGCACACGCTTGCCAAGAATGCCACGATACACCTCCATTTCAGCATCACACAGCTGCTCGCAAAGTGCGCTGGCCACAGCAATCGGGCAGTGATTGTGAACCAGCAAGAACGAGCCATCGACCTGCTCCAGAACCTCAGCCATATAGCCCTCCGCATTGCGGATGACCACCAACGCCGCCAATCGCTGGCGCAGTGACCTGCGCCGCCCAAGCCGCGCACAATCCTCTGCAATCTGCCGTTGGGCGCAATGACTGAGCATTCGCCCAACCCCTTCCCCACCAAATACCGCCTCTGCCGCCCCTAGCAAGTTTCCCGCCAAGCCAGCATGACCATCAGGAAATTGCGCTGCCGCTGCAGGCGTCAAATCCCACATCTTGGCTGGCCGACCCAGACGACTCGGTTGTTCCTGATAGGTCACCACCCCTGCCGCGCTCAGGAGGTACAAGTGCTGGCGCACCGCCATCGCGGAGATGCCGAGGTGCGATGCCAGCGTCGCCGAATCACTCGCCCCATGTTGCTTGAGCAACTTCAAAATCGCCTGTCGCTTGCCCCCACGCATTGCTGCACCTGTTCTCATCCGCGCCACCCTACACTCATCCGCCCACCCCTGCCAGCCAGATTCCAACCACTTTCTAAAGCAATTTCTTTCGAAACTCCTTGACAGCGGTCAATGAGCCAACTAGGAATACCCCGCCCCTAGAGGCGAGCAATCCCAAATAATCACGACAGCTACCGATCATGAATTCACCCACTATCATTGCCTATTTGAAACCCTCCTGCGGTTGGAGCCAGGGCGTGCGCGCCATTATGCGCAAATACTCTCTGAGCTATGAAGACCGGGACGTCATCAATGATCGTGCCCAATACGCTGAAATGGTTACCAAAAGCGGCCAACCCCTCTCCCCCTGCGTTGAAGTAAACGGCCACCTGCTGGCCGACGTCAGCGGCGACGAAGTGGAAGCCTACTTGCTCCAAGCAGGGCTAGTCCAGCCAACGACTGCCATCGCAGACGCCCCAACCGACCAGGCCTGTGGAGCCCATCACAAGAAATAAGCCAAACTCATCCTCACGAATCGGTTCACCCTCGGCTGGAAAATCCACCCGCTGGTGATCCATCGTCCCATGAAATTGCCTGTGCAATGACCCGTGACACCTTGCCCCCGGTCGATCAGCGCCGCAAGCGGGATACCAAGCAGACCAACACTTGTCTTGCGTTGCCACTAAGACCCGCTAGGCTAGGCGGCGTGACCCGCCACCGCACTGATGACCTCCGCATTGTAGGCTTCGATCCGCTGATTTCCCCTGCAGTGTTAGCCTATTACCTGCCCATTACCGACCAAGTATCGGAATTGGTGGCCACCACGCGTGCCGAAGCAGAGGCGATTTTACGCGGCAAGGATGACCGCCTGCTGGCAGTGGTAGGCCCCTGTTCGATTCACGATCCCGAAGCAGCCTTGGAATATGGGGCCCGCCTCAAGCAGGAAGCCAGCCGGCTGCAGCAGGACTTACTGATCCTGATGCGGGTGTATTTCGAGAAGCCACGCACCACGGTTGGCTGGAAAGGCTTGATCAATGACCCACATCTGGACGACTCGTTTGACATCAACCACGGGCTGAGGATTGCCCGGAAATTATTGCTCGACCTAGCGACCATTGGGCTGCCAGCAGGCACCGAGTTTCTCGATACGATTTCCCCACAATACTTCGCAGATTTAATTGCCTGGGGGGCCATCGGCGCGCGCACCACCGAGTCCCAAATCCACCGCGAACTCGCCTCGGGCCTGTCGATGCCCGTTGGTTTCAAAAACGGCACCGGTGGCTCGGTCCAAATTGCGCTGGATGCCATCGAGTCGGCATCCCATCCTCACCATTTTCTTTCCGTCACCAAACAGGGGGTTTCGGCGATCATTTCCACCTCGGGCAATGAATCGTGCCATCTCATATTGCGCGGCGGCAAAACCGGGACCAATTACGATCAAGCGAGCATTGAAGCGGTGGAGGCGATGCTGATCCAACATCAATTACCGGCCCATGTGATGGTGGATTGTTCGCATGGCAACTCGTCCAAAGACTACCGCAACCAACCCCTAGTGGCCCGCAATCTCTGCCAACAACTCGCCGCAGGCTCCCTCGCCATCACCGCCGTGATGCTCGAGTCCAACCTCGTCGAGGGCAATCAGCAAGCCGGCCCGGACCCCTCACTTCTGGTTCACGGCCAATCCGTCACCGACGCCTGCATCAACTGGGACACCACCGTCGAAGTGCTCGACGAACTGGCTAGGGCCGTGCGACAGCGCCGCCAACACCACTCCACCCGCCAAACATCGGACGAATTGCCAGACGGTAAATAAGACCGATATAAGGCATTTTTATTCACGAGCGAAGGCCTCGGCTGCCTGAGTCGTCCCTACAGAGGCGTTCCCGAGTTTGAACTCAGGCCCAGACTGGCGTAAATTTCGCGGGTGGCATGACTCTTGTTGAGCGTGTAAAAATGGATGCCGCTGACGGCCGCATCCAACAAACCCGCGCATTGCGCGGCGGCGTAGTGGATCCCAACGCGTTCAACCGCCTCTAGATGCCCCTTGGCACGTTCCAACGCACGCATCAGCGCAGCCGGAAACCGGGCTCCGGCCGCCAATTCAGCCATCCTCCGCATGCCTTGGAGCGAGGTGACGGGCATGATTCCGGCTAGCATTGGCACACGGATGCCGGCGAGTTCACAGCGGTCACGGAAATCAAAAAAATCGTGGTTGTCGAAAAACAACTGGGTGCAGATATAGTCGGCACCAGCATCGACTTTTTGCTTGAGAAAATCGAGTTCCGCGAGGCGGTTGGGCATATCGGGATGCCCCTCGGGAAACCCTGCCACTCCAATGCCAAAACCGCGCGGGTCCGGGTGGCGCCCACTGTCGTTGAAGCGGCGGATGAATGCCACCAGGTCTGCTGCATGTCGGAAGTCGCCTTGCGACCAGTCGTAGGACGGTTGATCACGCGGGGCGTCACCGCGCAGGGCTAGGATATTGGAAACACCGGCCGCCGCGTACCGCTCAAGGATGGCCTCGACATCCTGCTTGGAATGGCCAACGCATGTGAGGTGTGGAGTGGGCGGGATGGAGGTGGTTTGTTGGATGCGCACAACCAGATCGTGGGTCAGCTCGCGGGTACCGCCGCCGGCACCATAGGTGACCGAGACAAATGCCGGGGCGAGTTGTTCGAGATCACGGATTGTCTGATAGAGATCATCCCATGTGGCGGCGCTACGCGGTGGAAAGAACTCGAAGGAGAGCGAAGTTTTACGGGATGAGAGAATATCGCGAATGTGCATGGAGGGATGTGAAACTAGAGGGTGGCGGGCAACTGGCGAAACTTTTCAGGTATTGGGGAGTTTGTTCTGGCGGTTCCAGCTTGTCGCGCCTAAATAAGCCCGGTATTCTCATGAAAACAATCTCAACTTCACTCGTGCTGTCGGGTTTTTTGCTGCCCGGCCTGTGTTTGGCAGCTCCGCAAGCGCCAACGAGTGGCGGGGTGCCGGAAGGCGATGTCTCCCGGCGAAGGCAGCAGCACTTTTCCGAAGCGTGGAAACTCGCTGATACCAATGGCGACGGGGTGCTCTCACGAGAGGAGTTTTTTGCAATGAAGCGCATCGCTCTGCTCCCCGAAGACAAGCGCGATGAACTCTTCAAACGCTTGGACAAAAATGGCGACGGCGTATTGAGCCGCGATGAATTGGAGTCCCTCGTCAAACCTCAGGAAGGCAAACACCCGTGGATGCCCCGCCTCTGGGAATTAGATACCAACAAGGATGGTGTGATCAGCCTGGAGGAATTCAAAGCGGGCGAATTTGTCAAAAAACTCCCGCCAGAACAACAAGAAGCTCTCTTTCGCCGCCTCGACGTCAACGGCGACGGGGTGATTTCTCCCGCCGATTACCCTGCAGGGCAGCGTCCCGGTCAGCCCGGTCCACCACACGATCCTCGCCACTTGTTCCGCCAACTGGACAAGGATGGAGACGGTGTGCTGACGTTTGATGAGTTCCGGCAAGCCCCATTTGTTAGGGGACTCGACGAAAAACAACAACACGCCCTCTTCGACAAATTCGACCGCAATAAGGACGGCAAGATCGATAGCAGCGAGTTTCCTCATCCCGAGCGAAAACCCGAAGGAAAACCCGAAGGAAAACCCGAAGGAAAACCCGAAGGAAAACCCGAAGGAAAACTGCGCCGCGAGGGTCCCGGTCCGGATCTCTCACCGAAGTAACCCGCCGTCGCCCAATGTTAGCCTGCGCATGTCGCGAAGGTGGCAATTGAACCCGATGTCAGATCGCTCGTCGATCGCATTGGTTTTCCGCCCAAATCCATCTCCGCAGGCTCCTGATCCAGAAACCTACGATGGCTGATGTCGTGCGTATGCTTCGGTGGAGACTCTTCCCAGCTCGTCACGATCCATCAGATGCAGCGCGGCGGCACACCACACCACACCAGGACCTCGGAGACGCCTGGGCAGGGCAAAGAGTCCTTCCCCGATGCTCCGGGGCGGGGTTTTCTCACAAAGGCGAGAAGTGGAAAAAAAGATATTGTTTTCTCTTGACCAGCTGTGGCGACCGGATTAGGAGGAGTGTTACAATATTTACAGTCATGAAGAACTTCCTATACATAACGATAGTGCTCGGCATGGCGGAATTTGCCCCGGCAGCGATTGTGAGCCTCTCAAACAATGCGGACTGTTACGCCCAGCAGATTGACGGCACGGGAGGAGGCGTCGTTTACGCGGGTGTGGCACCTAGCGGGCCATCTTTGAACTATCACGACCCATACACCGCGACCGCTATCGGATCGCGCAATTGGACGACGGAGGCCCTTTTTGTAAGCTGGGTTAGCACGAACACACCGACTTTTGCGCAGGTTGACGGGTACTTTGTCGGAACTTCCGCGATAGGCGGCACGTCGCCGCCGGGCATATCCGATGGGTCTCAGGTCTTCGCCAGTGACACGCTGATATTCACCCTCGATACGGCGGGCACCGTCAGTTTGATCAACTACAACGTCGGCATCTCGACAAGTGGCAGCAGCCCGCCCATGGTCTATGAAACGAAGCTTTCGCTGGACGGGGTGGATTATCAGGTGAGTGCGGCAAATGCCACGTTTACGCTGCCAGTGGGAGTTGGAACCCATACCGCGAGCTACTCGATGCTTGCGGATGCGTTCAAGGCCGGTTGGTCGAATGCAGACTACTCATCGGGCGGCACCCTGCAATCGCAACACCAGATACGGGTCAGTTCCGTACCCGAGCCCTCGTCGGCGATGGTGTGGGTTTTGGGAGCCGGCTTGTTGCTTGGCACCCGGCGGTCAAGAGCCTGAACCATCCTATGTATGAAAACTGCGTTCCCGTCATCACCGGTTGCCGCTGCCGCAATGAAATCCTGTTTTCTAGGGACACTGCTATGGCTAGTGATGCCCGGCTGGCTCCGTGCCGAGAATCCGCAGGCTTCGCCGTTGCTTGAGATCACCTCCGGTCTGCCGGGCAATCAGGTGCGTTTAAGTTGGCCGGCAACGGTTGGGCAAAGTTACCGGATCGAACGCTCGACCGCCCTCGCCAGCGGGGATGCTGGCGGCTGGACGCAGCTTGCGCTGGTCGAAGCCACCGGCGCGGAATGTGTCTGGCTGGATCCGGAGCCTACCTCACAAAAAGCGTTCTATCGAGTGACGATTCCTCAAGCCGACGTGTTTTCGATTTCCCCGCCGCTGCTTTCTCCTACTGGCGGAGAACTCCTTGTCAGGGGTCAGAGGATTCCGACGGGCAGTTTCATGGTGCTCGAAGTCGACGGCGCGCCGCCATCCCAGCTCAGCGTGCCGTTAGAAGATCTCGGTGGTGGCGTGTGGCGGGCGAGTGTCGCGCATCCCTTTGTGCCGGGCGGCAGTGTGATTTCCGCGCTCATCGTGGACGCAAACGGCAGCACGCTGGTCACTCTCAATCTGCCGCTCACGGTCACCCCGACGGGCCGGGCCTTGGAT
>JBAXCM010000234.1:0-7322 GCA_037141475.1 Verrucomicrobiota bacterium
CAGCTAAAGAGTATTTTGAGATTTCCCGGCAATACTACGAATATGCGATCCTTCTGATTTTCGGCTCGTGTCTGTTTGATTTATTGGACGGGCGCTTGGCGCGGCTTGGCGGGCACGAATCGCCATTTGGCCGCGAATTTGATTCACTGGCCGATATCGTGTCGTTCGGGATGGCTCCGGCAATGCTGGTGTCCAAGGCGGTGTTATTTCCGCTCAAGGACGTCGGCTGGGGGATTGCCTTTGTCTATTTGCTGTGCGGGGCGATGCGCTTGGCCCGCTTCAACTGCCTCGCCGCGCTGCCCAAAAAGCCGGGTGCCTCCAACGATTTTCGCGGCATCCCCATTCCCATGGCGGCGGGCTTCATCGCCTCGCTGACGTTCTTGATCATCCAAATCTACGACAACGACCGCGAACTCGGCCCATGGAAATACGCCCTCGCTGGCGCTATGCTCGGCCTGTCGTGGCTGATGATCAGCGATGTGCGCTATCCCAGCTTCAAAAAAGTCGGCTGGCGCACCCGCGGTACCCTCGGCGCTCTGGTCATCGCCGCCCTGATTCTCGTCCTTGCCGTCAAATTCCACTACGTCACTCCGGTGGTGGTCTTCAGCTCTTACCTCATCTACGGCTTGATCCGCCCTTGGCTCTCCCAAGCCTGGCGCAAGGAAATCGAGGTGGAAGCAGATACCGGGACCGACGCCGAGACCGACGCCGAGAGTGAAAGTGACGCCTCGAATCCATAATGCCACATCCTTCCCTTCATGTCTGACGTCACCTTCCGCTCGCATGCACCTGGTTATTGGCCTGCTGAGGCCATGGCCCATTGGCACGAGACCCGCTGGCAGCTGCGCAACCGCGTCGATTCGCTGGCGGATCTCGAAGCCCGTCTGGATCTAACCGATATTGAGCGCGCCGGGGTGTTGCTGGCTGGCAACAAACTGGCAATGTCCATCACCCCGCATTTTTTCAATTTGATTGATCGTGATGACCCGGAATGTCCGATTCGCCGACAAGTGATTCCGCGCATCGAGGAAGGTTGGAGCGCGCCGGAAGAATTCACTGACCCTTGCGGCGAGGACGCCCACATGCCGGTGCCCGGCTTGGTCCACCGCTATCCGGACCGGGTATTGTTTTTGGTGACCGACCGCTGTGCGTCCTATTGCCGGTATTGCACCCGTTCGCGGGTGGTCTCCGGGGTGGGTGAGCAACATCTCGAAACCCAGTGGGAAGCGGCTTTCAACTACCTCGAACGCACGCCGCAAGTGCGTGACGTGTTGCTCTCCGGTGGCGACCCGTTGATATTTTCCGACGAGCGCTTGGAGCGCATCCTCAGCCGATTGCGGGCCATTCCGCACATCGAGTTCCTGCGCATCGGCACGCGAATCCCGATTTTCATGCCTCAGCGCATCACCCCGGAATTGTGTGCCATGCTCAAAAGGTACCATCCTTTATTTGTATCGATTCACACCAATCATCCGCGTGAGTTGACCACCGAGGTCCGTGATGCTCTCGGTCGCATGGCCGATGCTGGCATTCCCTTGGGCAATCAGTCGGTGTTGCTCCGAGGCGTCAATGATTCGGTGGAGGTCCAGAAAGCCTTGGTCCACAAATTGCTGATGTGCCGCGTCCGCCCCTACTACCTCTACCAGTGCGATCTGATCAATGGTTCCTCCCACCTGCGCACGCCGGTGGCTGATGGTATTGCCGTCATCGAGGGCCTGCGCGGCCACACCACCGGCTACGCCATCCCCCAATTTGTGATTGATGGTCCCGGTGGCGGCGGCAAAATCCCGCTCAACCCGCAGTACATCATCGACAGCACCCCTGGCAAGGTCACCTTGCGCAACTACGAGGGCGCGGTGTTTGACTACCCCGATCCTTCGCCCATGCCGCCTGCCGTGCTCAAGCACCTGCACCAGCAAAGCCAGCAACCACAGGGCGTGTGAAATCGATCCACAAACGCAGCGCCGGAATCCTGCTTCCCGCGTTTTCCCCGCGACGAAAGGGCGACCTCGGCATCGGCGATACGCTGGCCCTGCGCCAGTGGGTCGATTGGGCCGCCGATCATCACGTCGGCTTCCTCCAATTGCTGCCGATCAACGAAAACGGCATCGAAGAATGCCCATACAGCGCGCTTTCCTCCATCGCCCTGGATCCGATCTATCTGGCCATCGAAGCCACCGAAATCCCCGGTCTCTCAGCCGCAGATGTCATCACCGCACGCCTCGACCTTGCCAACGTCTGCGCCGCACGCCTCGTGAATTACCCCGCGGTTCGGCTGGCCAAGCGAACGTTGCTAGAGCTGGCTTGGTCGCGATTTGAGGACGCCACGCCAGCCCTGCGCGAGGAGTTGGCGTGCTTTGTCAGGGCCGAGGCTGGCTGGTTGGACGACTACTGCCTGTTTCGCTGGCTGATGGAATGCCACGGCGAAACCCTCACCTGGGACCAGTGGCCCATATCCTGCCAAACTCCGGAAAAAGCCCGGGCTTTCCTCGACCGCCAACGGACCCTCGATGCTTCAGCCGTCGCTTACCGGCTCGGATATTATGCCTTCGTTCAGTGGCTGTGCTTCCGCCAGTGGAGGGCCCTGCGGGCTCATGCCGATTCCCGCGGGGTCAAGCTGATGGGTGATGTGCCCATCGGCGTGAGTTGGCATTCCAGCGATGCGTTTTTCGCCCGCGATTCGTTTCACCTGGATTGGTGGGGTGGCTCGCCGCCCGAAAGCATGTTTGTCCACGACCGCTTTCTTCAGCAATGGGGGCAAAACTGGGGTATTCCGCTGTACCGGTGGGACGAGATGGAGGCCCAGGGATTCCCATGGTGGAAGCAACGAATCCACAGTCTCACTGAGATTTTCCGCATCTTCCGCATCGACCATATCCTCGGCTTCTACCGCATCTACGCCTTCCCGTGGCGGCCAGATCGCAATCCCGATTTCGCCAACCTCAACCACGACGAGGCCGCCTCCCTAACCGGCGGCCGCTTGCCGCGATGGTTCAAACGTCCTGACGATACCGCCGAAAACCGCAGCGCCAATTGCCACGATGGCGACCAGCGCTTACACGCCATCGTTGAGGCTGCCGGAAACAATGAAATTGTGGCCGAGGACCTTGGCTGGGTGCCGGATTATGTGAGGCCGCATCTTGCAAAATTTGGCATTGCGGGGTTTCGCATCCCGCACTGGGATTGCAATGAGTACGGCCACCCGCTGCCCGGCCATTTATTTCCCGAATGCAGCTTCGCCACTTATTCCACTCACGATCACGACCCGCTCGGTGCCGTTTGGAATGCCTGCCGCACCGCGACCAACCTCCACCACGGCCATTACTCGAACAAGGAAGAGGAGGATGCGGCTCGTAATGCCAACCATGCGTTGTCCATTCTGGCCAAATTCGCCGACGTCCCTATTCCTAGTAACGGCCAGTGGCCGCGGTTCACCGAGGGCATCCAATGGCGGTTCATCAAGGTGCTCTTTGCCTCCACTTCCCGCTACGTCGCCCTAGGGATCACTGAACTCTTTGGATTGGAGGACCGTATCAACTGCCCAGGCACCTGCGGCTCTCACAACTGGAGTTTTCGCCTGCCTTGGACACTCGAACAAATCCGCGCTGACCCTGCTCTCGCCTCCGCCTGCACCAAGCTTGCCTCCATCATCGGCATCACTCGTAGATAGAGGCACGAGCCAAAGCGGTGTCGCCCTCCCCTTGCCACCGCACTTCATCCCTGCGCAGATCAGGCGTGACCAAAGTCTCAGAACTCGGTGTTCGACCTCGCTTTCGATAACGGAACAAGCAAGTCGGCTTCCCTAACTGTCGGCTGTGGGCGGAAGCGAAATGTCTCAAAGAAATGTTACCATGCGAGGACTGACCCCATCGGCCGATGGGGTCAGTCCTCGCATGGTAACATTTAAGCTTGCTGGACCCGTGGTGCTTTTGAGGTCGAACCCTGAGTTCTGAGTCTCAGTCCGCTGACCTCGCGCTTGTTCTATCTGAAGATGAGATATTTGGGGTTGCTCGTTTTGGCTTGGCATGGGCGGGCGGCTTTCGTAAAGCTCCGCCTGTGCGGGGCGCGGGTCCTCCGGCAAGAGTTGTCGGCGAAGCCGCAACGTCTGCACGAATCTCAAACCAACAACAACAAAGCAAAATGTCCCTGTCTCATAAGCAACTATTTGTGGTTTCATGCGGGTTGGCCCTCCAGGCCGCGATTCTGGTTCTAATCAACGGCAAATTGCCCGCCATCACCCATGGGATGGATATGATGTGGATCGCCTTCCAAGCATGGGCGGTGTATTTTGTGGCGGGTTGCACCGCAGTCAACGGCATCAAGGCATGGATCGGTTACCTCACGGGAATTCTTGCCTCGATTGCTATCATTGAACTGATGAACATGCCTGGCATCAAAGATTTGCCGAGTGTGGGAGGGATGAATTTGGCCATGGCAGTGGCGGTTTTCATTGTGGTCATTCCCGCCATCATGTCGGAAAACCTCAAGAACATGGTGCCTGCGCTGTTCATCGGATCCGGCGCATTTTTTGCCTCCTTCGGCCATAGCGCGCTCGCCGCAGCCGTCCCGAGCGGCGATCTCGTGACCAAGTACCAGTATGCGGCGCAAGCTGAATTGATCTATTGCGCAGTGGGGTTGAGTTTTGGTTTCATCACCGTTTTCTGGCGCGGCAAGTACGAGGCGTCTCTTGCCAAGTGAGCGGCCCTGAAAAGGAGGTGACCCGCGTGCTGGCCTTCGATTTCGATGGCACACTGCATGATCCCGCCGCCGATCCCGCCGTGCCGGGCGGATTCTTCGAGCTATTGGTCAGGCTGCGCCAAGAGCACGCGCTTCGTTGGGGCATCAACACCGGCCGCTCGCTGGAACACGTGCTCGAGGGCCTGAGCGAGAGTCGGTTTCCCCTACAGCCCGACTGGGTGGTGGCCCGCGAACGGGAGATCTATTTTTGCAGCTGCGGCAGTCGTTGGCAGCCACTGGATGCCTGGAACGTCTCGTGTGAGCAACAGATCCACGGATTGTTCAAACGTGCCGGGAAATTGCTCGGGGCGATGCGCCATCTGGTTGAGCAATCGACCGGGGCGCGTTGGATCGCCATGGATGGGGAACCGGCCGGTCTCATCGCACGCACCGACGAGGAGATGGTCTGGATCGTCGATCAACTGCAAGGAATGGCCAGCGCCGAGCCCTTGCTGAGTTGGCAGCGCAACTCGATCTATCTGCGGTTCGGCCACCGCGATTTTCAAAAAGGCAGCAGCCTCAGTGAGGTGGCCCGGCACTATGCGCTGGACGCCTCCGCTTGCTTTGCCATCGGCGACAGTTACAATGATCTGGCCATGCTCGATGCCCGCCATGCCCGGATGATCGCCTGCCCTGGCAATGCCATCGCAGACGTCAAGCACCACGTCACGGCCGTGGGTGGTTACGTCGCCCACGCCACGCATGGAGCCGGGGTCATCGAGGCATTGGAACACTTTTTTTCAGGGAACCACTGTCCACCATGCATCTAACCAACAATAAACCTTTCATTTCCCGATATCGGCTCAAGACCCGCAGTTATCTCAACGCGGTTTCGACACGGCGGGAGTTTGAAGGAGCGCTCATTCGGGTGGGCGACGGGTTTGGCTGCATTCACCCGTGGCCGGAGCTCGGAGACCCGCCACTGGCCAAATGCCTAGCGGATCTGGTTGGCGGGCAACGCTGGCCCTTGGTGCGCCGGGCTCTTCGCTGCACGGAATACGATGCCGCAGCCCGTAGCCACGAGGAGTCACTGTTCGAGGAAATGACCGTTCCTGCTAGCCACGCCACTCTTCCGCAAGCGGATAATGCACAGATTGCCCGGGCGGTGGACGCCGGTTTTGCAGTCATCAAACTCAAGTGCGGTCGGCAACTCGCCCAGGAAGCGGCCCTGCTCGAGTCGATGGCCGCTGAGTTTCCCGCGCTGCGCTGGCGCTTGGATTTCAACGAATCCCTCAGCCCGGAGGCCATCACGGATTTTCTAACCGGCCTGACAGCCGCCACCCGCCAAGCAATCGATTTTGTCGAGGACCCTTGCCCGTTTGCAGCTGCCACCTGGGCCGAATTGCACCGCTGCACGGGTGTCGAGCTCGCGGTGGACCAGGAGGCTGCCCCGCTGAGCGCCGCCGCCCAGGTGCTCATCATCAAACCGGCCATCGACGAGCCGTTCCTGCTGGCCGAGGCGGCGCTGCGCAACCGCCAACGAGTCGTTCTGACGAGCTACATGGATCACCCGCTAGGCCAAGCGTTTGCGGCGTGGGAGGCGGCGCGGCTCGACCTGCAATTCCCCGGGCTGCCCGGCGTGTGCGGCCTGCAGACGCATCACCTATTTGAGCCTGATGCCTTTAGCGAGGCACTCGGCCCGTGGGTACCCGGGTTTCAAGCGCCCGCCGGCACTGGGCTAGGATTTGACGACCTTCTGGAGGCGCTGCCATGGACGCGCTCTTTCTAAGCGAACCGGGGTTTTGGGATGACCCGCAGCCATTTGCGCCGGGCCACTTTCCCGGCATCATCCCTCACTCTGCGGACTTGGACGGGCACGTATGGTTCGAAACGTCCGGCAGCAGCGGAACACCGAAATGGCTGGCCCTATCCAAACAGGCGCTCCTTCTTTCCGCCGCAGCGGTGAACCGGCATCTGGGGGTTTCCGAAGACTCCTGTTGGGGTGTGGCCCTGCCAGCCCATCACGTCGGTGGCTTCGGGGTGGCGGCCCGGGCGTTCGAGGCTGCCTGTCGCCTGCAAGTGTTTTCGTGGCGCTGGGAAGCGAGGGCGTTCCTCGCCTGGCTTGGCCACCACAACGTCACCCACACCTCGCTGGTGCCCACCCAAGTCCATGACCTGGTGGCCGCTAACTTGGCGGCCCCGCCCACATTGGTGGCTGTCGTGGTGGGCGGCGGCCAACTCGATACGCGCACCGGACAGGCGGCTCGCATGCTCGGCTGGCCAGTGCTGGCGAGTTATGGTTTGACCGAAGCGGGCTCGCAAGTGGCCACCCAAAGCTTGGATATGCTGGATTTGTCGTATCAACCCGCGCCGCTACCGATTCTCCCAATCTGGCAAACTCGGGTTTCCCCAACCGGCCAACTGAGCATCGCCGGGCCAGCCCTGTTTTCCGGCAGTCTCCGCCACGAGGGTCACGCCTGGCAATTCTCCCCGCGCGCCAATGCTTGGCACGCCACCGCAGACCGGGTCGCCCTGGCAAACGACCAGCTCACACCGCTCGGACGCCTCGACGCGCTGGTCAAGGTGTTAGGCGAGCTAGTGGATCCGGTGGCCATTGAGAGCGAGTTGCTGGCGCTGTCTAATGG
>JBAXCM010000235.1:0-7290 GCA_037141475.1 Verrucomicrobiota bacterium
GTCGAAAGAGCTGCCGGCAGCGTCGCGGGAGCGGTGATGGTGGGCAAAGGCGGAGCGTCAATCGTGAACGCGGTGGCGCTGGAGGAGGCTGCATTGAACTGGCTGTCCGCCGCCAGCGACACCGTTGCGGTGTAAGTGCCAATCGCTATCGGTGGAGTTGGACTGGGCCCGTAGCTTGTCCCGCCGGTGCCCGCATAACTCCAAGTCGGCGTCCCCGTGTCTCCAGACGGACTGGTCGTATAGCTGCCAGGCCCTTGCTGACTGCCATTGAAATAGTAGGTGCCCACCGACACCGACACCGTCGGGGTGAGCATTCCTACCGAGTTGCCGCTCGCAGTGGTTGCCACGTTTACGGGGGTGGCGATACCGCTGCTCAGAATGGCGGCAGTCACCCCGTTGTAGGTGCCCGCAGCAGAGGCCGTGGCTGCCAGGCGCACGTAGAGCGTGCCGCTGGCGCTGCCGCCGCTTTGGGGGAAGGAAGCGCTGCCTGCATAGGTGGAACCGTCGCTGGAAACTTCAAATCCGCTCTGGGCGGTAGCGGTGATATTCGACCCCAAGTTCGCACCGGACACTGCAACGCTCTGCGGTGACGAAGCCGTGCCGTAGGTCGTCGCGAGGCTTCCCGGCAACGTCGTCGGAGCGGAGATAGTCGGAGTGGTGGACGCGGAGCTGACGGTAAGGATCACGCTGCCTCCACTGACCGAGACCGCATTGGTTTTCGTTGGATCAATCGCTGAGCCGGTCACCGAGGTGGATGGGGAGCCGCTAATCGTGCCGCCGGTAACCGAAATCAGGGTATAAATGCCGTTGCCCAGCAGTGAACTGCCGTTGACGGTGATGGCGTTATTGTTCAGGGTGAGTGTGCCTTGGGATACGACCAAACAGGGATGCGTGCTGTCCGTTCCGGAAACGCCTCCGCCCCAAGTGAGAGTGATGCCTTGTGAACCCAAACTGACCGCGGTGCCACCGATGATCGTGGCTTGCGTGCCGGGGGTGCTTGACCCGCTGGCGCTCAAGGTCGTGCTGCCGCTCATTGTGTAGGATGAAATGGCCGACGCATCGAAGGTTCCCCCGGCGGCGATGGAAATCAGTGGCGTGTTGTCGATGGAACCGCCCGCACCCAAAGCCAGTGTGCCGGCGGTGATCGCCGTGTTGCCGGTGTAGGTGTTCGTGCCGGAGAGGATCTGCGTCCCAGCGCCGGTCTTGCTGAGCGTCATGCCGGTGGCTCCGTTAGCGATCGCACCGGAGTAGTTGTAGCTCTTGCCCGTGCCGGGATTAAGGGTCAGGGCGTTGATCGCTCCGTAACCGCTGGTCGTGGGATTGAAGACCCCTCCCGTCGCCGCAAAGTTCTTGTTGCCGATGAGGCCGCCGAGGGTCAGGCCAGTCCCTACGGTGGTGTGAATCCTGAGACCATTGCCATTCCCCACTGCGTCGCCTAGGATGCTGGCGGTGGTGTCTAGCGCACTGTTTTGCAGGGCAAGGGCATTATCAATTCGGAGAATACCACCGCTGACGGTGGTCGTGCCGGTGAAAGTGTTGGCGGCGCCTAAACTGCTGAAACCTGCGGTTATCTGTTTGAAGGACATGGTGCCAGATCCGTCGGAGATAATTCCGTTAAATACAGTCGTCGGGCTGCCACCACCGACGGATTTATTGGTGATCGTCAAGGCACCGTTCTTGCTGGTCATTGTGCCAAGGGTCAGGGATTGCCCATTAGCCAAAACACTGACGATGTCCAGCGAGTCCATCAACTCAATCGGTACGTTGTTGACAATGTTCTTCCCACCGTTGGCCACATTGATCACGGCGTTGGTGCTGCCGGTGTTGTCCAAGGTCAGCACGACACCAGCGCTGGGGCTGAAGGTCAAGGTTCTGCCGCCTTGGCCGAGGTTCCAGGTGCCAAGGGTGCGGCTTGTGGCCATGCTGATGGTCCTGTTTGAACTGGAAAGGGTAACTGTGAACGTCCCCGTCGCGCCCACACCGTCGGCGATGTTAACCCCGCCGGACCAGTTGGCGGCCGTGTCATACGCGCCGCCTGTGACGCTTGACCACGTTCCGTCGGTCGCCACCGCGTTGACGGTCCCGCCGGCCAGCGCGAGCAGCGCCAGCAGCGCCAAGGCACCTGTTCTCCGCTGTCGGAGGTTCGGGGTTTGCTTTTCTAGGATTGGAATCGGGGTTTTCATCGTATGGGTATTGTTTTTCATGATTCGGCAGGTGGGTTCAGTTGGGATTTCACCTGCACCTGCCGCCCCGGACCGGGGGCAGGGCAAAGCGGCGGTTTTCCCTCAAAGCAGGCGAAAATGGGTCCCCTCCGCTCGACCGCAAGAAAAATTTTTCTCTGCAACTGCTCCATTTTGTGGGCAGGATTGTGGCCGATGCGTTCAGCCTGCTGACTATCGGTCCAGCCGATGTCGGGGGCGGTGAGGTTCAGGGCAGCCGGCCCCCACACCATCAGGGCCACCCGGCGACCCAGGTGATGGACCGCTTGGACAAGGGTTCGGCCCACCGGTCGGGCGGCCCTCAGGTATCATTCCTTTCGCCGCCGCACGTCGAGATATACCGCGCCAAGAATGACGAGGCCCTTGACGATGTATTGCAGCGAGAAATGGACCCCTGCCTGGTTGAGTCCTTTGTCGAGGATGCCAATGATCATAGCTCCTAACAATGTTCCGGGCAGGGCACCGATGCCGCCGGAAAAGCTGGTGCCGCCGACGACCACAGCAGCGATGGCGTTGAGTTCGAAGCCTTGTCCTGCGGCTGGTTCGGCGGAGTAAAGTTGGGAGGCATGGATCAATCCGGCGAGTCCGGCGCATAGCCCGCAAATCGCATAGACGGCCACCTCGTGGCGTGAAATGGCTATACCGGTGAAGCGTGCGGCTTCGCGATTGCCACCGATGGCGTACAAGTGTTGGCCGAAGCGGGTGCGGTGAAGCAGCACGGTGCTTAGCGCAAAAACGATGAGCATCACGATGACCGGTAGCGGCAACCAACCGCCGAGCCGCGAGTTGCCCAGCGCCAGCAGCCACGTCTGGTCCTCCGCAATGGGCAAGGGCCGACTTTCATTGAAACCCAGAGCCATCCCACGGGCAATCAACATGGTGGCAAGCGTGATGATAAATGGCGGCATCCGCGTCCGGGCAGCGCAGTACCCGTTGATCAATCCTAATAACAAAGCAGCAGCCAATCCTGCAGTCAGCCCGCCTAACGGCCCGGTCAGATTGAGTGCCGAAACGCAGACGACGCCGGCCAGCGCCACCATCGCACCCACGCTCAGGTCGATGCCACCGATGAGAATGACCAGTGTGAGACCAAAGGCGAGGATCGCATTGACGGATATTTGCTGCGCCAGATCCATGAGATTGGCAGGTGTTAGAAATCGGCCTTGCGGCACCCACCATGCAAAGATGCAGAGCAGAGCGGCGATGGCTACCAGAAGTGGCAGGAGACTGCGGAGGGGTTTCATGGATGTTGGGAAATTTTTGGCCGGCGGGTCAGTTCGCTCATCACCTGCTCGGGAGTGAACTCGTCGGCTTGGCCGATGCGCAGGATTCGTCCGTCCCGATAGAGCGCGAGGCGGTGCGAAAGATTCATGACTTCCGGGAGGTCCGAGGAAATGAGCAACACCGCCATGCGACGGGTGACCAGCCGACCGATCAGTTCGAATATCTCCTCGCGGGCACCGACGTCCACGCCACGGGTCGGTTCGTCCAATATGAGGATGCGCGGCGGCTGCTCCATCCATTTCCCGACAACCACCTTCTGCTGATTGCCGCCGGAAAGGGTCCCGATGGCAACCTCAGGTCCGCTCGCTTTGATGGAAAAATCCGCCATGGCACGCCCGACGATGGCGTCGCGCTGCGGGTAATCTGGCATCCATCCGGGTGCCCAAAGACGGGTCCACGGCAATGCCAGATTGAAGCCCACCGTCTGGGTCATGACCAGGCCGTCGCGTTTGCGGTCCTCTGGCACCAAGGCAATGCCGGCAGCGCGGGCGGCGGCGGGACAGCTGAGATTGACCGGGTGCCCGGCTACGGCAATCTCTCCAGATTTCGCCTTCACCACCCCGGCCAGCACGCGGGCCAGCTCGCTGCGGCCGGCGCCGACCAAGCCGGCCAGACCTAACACCTCGCCGCAATGCAGGTCGAAACTCACGCCATGGACGCCCGGGGCATGCCAGGCGCGGACGCTCAGGGCGACTTCGCCGGGCTGGTGAGGTTGGCGCGGGTAATGCTCCTTGAGTTCGCGGCCGACCATCCAGGTGATGAGTTGGCGCATATCGAGGTCGGCGGCGTTTTGGGTACCGATGCTGCGGCCATCGCGCAGCACGGTGATGCGGTCGGCGAGGCGGCTGATTTCCTCAAGGCGGTGGGAGATATAGATGATGCCGACGCCTTGGCTGCGGAGTTGGCGGAGTTTGTCGAACAATGCCTCGCTTTCGGCTTCGCTCAGGGATGCGGTCGGCTCGTCGAGAATGAGGATGCGCACCTGTTGGGCCAGAGCACGCGCAATTTCCACGATTTGGCGGCGCGCGACGTTGAGCTCGCCCACCAAGGCCCGCACATCGCCGAGTTCGGGCAGGCCCAGTTCGTCCCGCAAACGTTGGGCATCGGCCACCAACTTGCGCCGGTCCAGCAGGCCGAAGCGCGTCGGCTCACGACCCAGAAATAAATTTTCGGCGATGGATAGGTTCGGGGCGAGGGCCAATTCCTGATGAATCAGCCGGATCCCGAGATGGTCCGCTTCCGCCACGCTGCCGATGCGCACGTCCCGGCCATTCAAGCGGATGGCTCCGGCATCCGGGCGATGGATGCCTCCCAGAATATTGATGAGCGTGGATTTGCCCGCCCCATTTTCACCTAACAAAGCATGGATTTCTCCCGCATGCAGGTCCAAACCCACATCGGCCAACGCAACCACGCCGCCAAAGCGCTTGCGAATCCCGCGTAGCTCTAGCAGATTTTTGGCGGGTTGGCGGGTTTCGCTCATTTGGGTTCGAGGATGCTCGCCGCGTTGTCTTTGGTGATGAGTTTCACCGGCACAACAATGTCCTTGGCCACTGGTTTGGCCGCTAGATGATCGTACGCCGCTTCTGCCGCCAAGCGTCCGATCTCGTGCGGGTATTGCGCCGAAGTCGAATGCAGCTTGCCGGATAAAATGGCCGCTGCTCCTTCCCGCGAACCGTCCACCGTCACCACCGTCACCTGGCCCGCCCGGCCCGCCGCCTCAATCGCTGAGATGGCTCCCGCCGCACTCGGGTCATTGATCGGAAATACCGCATCCAGCTCAGGAAACCGGCCTAGCAAATCCCGCATGACCGGGCGGGCTGCCTCTGCGGCACCTTTGCCCTCCTGGGTATCGAGCAGTTTCATGCCGGAGTGTTTGGCCATCTCCGTTTTGAAACCTGCCACGCGGTCGATGCAGGCCTTGTTGAGGCTTAGGTGGAGGATGACGACCTTGGCCTCCGGCTTGATCCGGGCCAATTCCTCACAGGCGAGGCGGCCTGCCTCGAGATTATCGCTAGCCACTTGGCAAAGCACCAGATCTGGGTCATTGACCGGGGCATCGACGATGATGACGGGCACCTTGGCGCGTTGGGCGGCGATGAGCGTGCCCTTGATGCCTTCCCAGTTGACCGGGTTGATGAAAATGGCGGCCGGCTGTTGTTGGAGCAAGTCGGCAACATCGTTCTTTTGTTTGAGCGAATTAAATTGGGCGTCTAACGTGACAAGCCGGTCGCCTTTGCCCTCAATGATGGTCTTGAGTCCATTGTTCAGATCGATGAAAAACGGGTTGTTCATCGTCTGCAAGGAGACGGCGAAGAGCTTGCCACCGGCCTGTGCCGGGGCTGGGCGCTTGCATCCGGCAATTGCCAGCACGGCGATGGAGAAAAGCAGGCTGCAACGGCGAAGGTGCATGGTTCTGACGAGGCTTCGCCTCACACTCAAGACGCAAGACTGAAAGACACAAGAGCAGAAATCTTGATCTGACGACAGCAATTTTGGCTTTTCAAGGGCACTAGGGGCGGGGTGTTTCATGGCGTGTTTTCTGGGTTGTTCGGGTGAATTAGTCAAGGTGGACGATGCCCTGGCGCACGGCCTCGATGGCGGCCTGGGTGCGATCGTTCACGGCGAGTTTGAGGAAGATGCCTGAGATGTGGGTTTTGACGCTTTCTTCGCCGATGGCGAGGGAACGGGAAATTTCCTTGTTGCTGAGGCCATTGACGAGATGTCGGAGGACTTGGAGTTCGCGGGAGGAGAGATCCTTGCGGTGAAGCCGATCTCGTTGGCGGTCGGCCACACCGGGCGGCAGCACTTTGCCGCCGCGATGCACGCAGTGGACGGCGGCGATGAGTTCGGCACTCGTCAGGTCCTTCAGGACACAGCCTCTGGCCCCCGCCTGCATGGCCCGGTAAATGTCTTCGTCACCATCATAAGTGGTGACGATGAGTACGCGGGTCGCGGGAAAGCGCTCTCGAATCGCGAGTGTGGCCCGCGCCCCGCCCCCGCCGGGCAGACGCAGGTCCATCAACACCAGATCGGGTTGCTCGCGTTCGCATAGCCCGAGCGCCTCGGCGACGTCGCTGGCCTCGGCCACGACCCGCAGGTCGGCCTGGGTGCCGAGGATGGCAGCCAAGCCGATGCGGAACGCCGGATGATCGTCCACGATGAGAATGCGAATGGGCTCAGACATGGTGGACAATGAGTTCAATCGTCGTGCCAGTTCCGGGCTCACTGCGAAACGACAGTGCCGCGCCTATGGCTCTCGCCCGTTCCCGCATCCCGGCCAGACCAAAGCCCCCGTCGGGATGACCCGCCGACCCGCCGCTCAGCCCACGGCCGTCGTCGCTCACTGCCAAGCATACGGCGGTTTCTTGAAAGTCGAGCGCTAGGGCGATGTGGCAGGCACCCGCATGCCGCACGGCGTTGGTCATGGCTTCCTGGCCCACCCGCAATAGGTCGTTTTCGACCTTGGCCGGCAATGGGCGCGGTGTGCCCGACGAGCGCAACTCGAAGGTGGTCGGGCTTCCCTCAGTGAGCTGGCGGCCGATTTGGGCAAGTGCATCGCCGAGGCTGCCCTCCTCAAGCGCTTGGGCTCGCAGCGCCCAGACGGTGCGGCGGGCCTCAGCGAGGCCTTGGCGCACCAATTGGCGGGCGAGGTCGAGGTGGCGGCGGGTGGCATCTGGCAGGGGACCGAGTCGTTCGCCTAGCGCTTCGAGTTGGACGCTGATGCCGGCAAATCCTTGGGCGAGGGTATCGTGAATCTCACCGGCCATGCGGTTTCGCTCTCCGA
>JBAXCM010000236.1:0-7278 GCA_037141475.1 Verrucomicrobiota bacterium
ACAAGATGTATTTCAGGATCATCGAGGAACTCGGCACCCGTTACGGCACGCGCATGGCGGCTACGGAAGGACAGGAAAACGGCGGCTTTGTGATGGCCGCAGGTCCCTGGTCTAACAATGATTGTCCGCCCGGGACAGTCGATCTCATGAAGGACATGATCTGGCTTGCATTGGCCCCCATCCTCGCACAGTGATATGCCTGTGACAAACGGCAATTGGATCAGGTGCTTGATGCCATGGGTGCTGTTGGCCACGGGTTGGCCGCTGGACGTCACTGCGGGTGATGCCGCCGCAGTGGGTGCCACGCTGGCGGCCGACGGTCGGACGTTCAGCGTGAGCGGGTCCGGCTTGAGCGGGTGCCACGGCAGCTTCTCCGCAAGCATCAAGGTGGGCGAGGAGACCCACGAGCTGTCAGCGGCCGGCGGCAGAGCCGCGGGACCGGCGCAACAGCTCACAGAGGAAACGCCCGATGGCCCGGCCGAGGTCACGGCAACGGCGTTTCATTTCGAACTGGAACAAGTGGACCTGTTGTTCCGGCTTGGGCGGGTGCCGGGCGTGCCCGGAGTTTTGGCGCAGGTTGGCATCCGCAATACCGGCAAGAATCCTGTTAGGCTCATCTCGGTGACGCCGCTGGAGTTGGAGTTTCAAGTGGCCGGGAATCTGGCGGAGTGGTTGGTCACGGCATTGGATCAGAGTGTGAACGAGGTCGCCCCGGTGGTCGCGCTGGACGCGATCCGCACGCCGTTGAAGATTCACGAGTATGGCGGCTTCTATCGCCGGGATGGCACCGGGTTTCTCTTCGGCCCGGTGGGGGCGCCAATCGCTTTCCTGGACGCTCGTGTGGCTCCGGTTGCGAACGACGAGGTGTCATTTCGGGTTGCTGCGGATATGAGCGGCGTGCAGGTGGATGCCGGCGAGACGCGCTGGGGGCAGCAGGTGGTCATTATGTTAGAACCGCCGCGCAGCGCGCTGTCGCGCTGGGCGGAGTGGGTGGCCAAGACCCACCGGGCGCGCCCTGCCAAGGCGGCCTTGTCCGGCTGGAACAGTTGGAATTTCCTCGGTGAGGCCGTCACCGGCAAGGATGTGCTGGCGGTGGTTGATGAGGTGGTGCGCTCGCCGGCGCGGCTGCGGCCCGGCGTCATTCAGATTGATGACGGCTATCAGGACATCACCGCGCGCAAGGAAACCAACGACAAGTTTCCGGAAGGACTGGCATTTTACGCACAGCGCATCGCGGCCACCGGCGCGCGGCCGGGACTCTATCTGGAGGCCTTCGGCACGACCGGCGCGACGCGCCGGCTCGATTCCCCGGATTGGAGCGGGTTGGTTCAAAGTATCCAACAGGCAGTTCGCAGCGGCTTCACCTATCTGAAGATCAACCATCTGAACCTCGGCGAGCTCACAGGCGGAAAACGGACCGCCTTCGAAATCTACCGTGACAATTATGCCGCCATCCGCAAAACCGCCGGGGAGGACGCCTACCTGGCATACTGCGATTCCAGCCCTAACAGGCTAACTGTCGGCCTGGCGGACGCGAGCCGCATTGGGGCGGATGCCAACCGAACCGCGCGCTCGGTGGCCGGCACCAGCCAGGCCGACCTCCGATTTGCAATGGCCGATGTGCTGCGATCTTATCACCTCCAAGGCCGCTGGTTTGCGGTGGACAACGACACGTATTACATGGGCACGGACCGCCAGAACGTGAGCGAGATTGCCGGCAAGTGGCCGCTGGTCCGGACTTGGATGAGCATGGTCGGGCTGTCCTGCGGCACCGCCATCACCTCGGACCCGCTCTATTGGGAGAGTTTCAAGCCATACTGGCGCAATATGGAAGTGATGACTCCACCGGCCAACGAGCATACCGAGGTGCTGGACCTGGGCACCAGTCACGAATGGCCTCGGTTGTTAGGGCGTGTGCTACGCGCTTGGGGCGACTCGGCCGTCGCGTTGCTGTGGAATCCCGGCGTGACGGAGCAGGCGATCACGTTGGATTTCACCCAGGCCGGCCTCAACCCGCAGCACCGCTATGCGGTCTGGTCGTTTTGGGATGACCGGTTCCTAGGGGTGGCACAGGGCACCTGGACGACGCAGAGCCTGGAACCCCTGGCTTCCCAGCAGTTATGCTTCACGGATTTGGATCACACTCCTAACAAACCGGTGCTGGTCGGTTCCAACCTGCACATTTACTGCGGGGCGGCCGAGATCCAACGCGTCACCAGTGGGCGGGGTTCCATGGCGATCGAACTCACCGACGCGGGGGCGCGTGACGGCGATTTGTTCGTGTACAGCCGGTTGCCGTTGTTGTTGAAATCCGCCATTGGCTGCGCGGTCACCGGGGTGACCCAGGCTGGCGAGAACGTGTGGCGGATCAGTCTGGCCGAGCGCCAGCGCGGCGTGCCGCAGCGGTTGGATCTAACGGTCGTGCTGCCGGTGATGCGCCAAGCCTGGTTCTGGGTGCTGATCGGGTTGGTGGTGGCCAGTCTGCTGTTTGCGGCGTCGCGCTACTTGGTCGGGCTGCGGCTGCAACGCGAGCACACGCTGGAACTGGAACGTGCCCGCATTGCCCGTGACATCCATGATGATCTGGGCACAAGTTTGACCAAGGTTTCGGTGATGGCCGACGACGGAAGTATCCGGCAGGAGGACCTAGCGGGCCTGCGGGACCGGCTCGCGGCGATCCGGGCAGTGGCGCATGAGATGACCCGCACCATGGATGAAACGGTGTGGGCGATCAACCCGCGCCACGACACGCTGGAAAGCATGGTGCGTTACCTGGTGGACTATGCCGGGGAGTTCCTGATGTCGGCTGGGTTGAGGTTGCGCCTGGACCTTCCCCAGCAAACGCCCGCATGGTTCCTGCCCTCGGCCTTGCGGCACGATCTGTTCCTGGCCTTCAAGGAAGCTCTCAACAACATTGTCAAACACGCCGCTGCGAGCGAAGTCCAGCTCACCTTGAGTTTCGAGCCTCGCCAGTTCCGGCTCGTCGTGCGCGATGATGGACGCGGGCTATCTGCCGAACCGGTGCCAGCTGCGGATGCCAATGGCCTGCGCAACATGCGCGAACGCATGGCGCGGCTCGGTGGTGAGTGCCGGGTTTCAAGCATGCCGGGGCAGGGGGCCCTGGTGGAGTTCGTGGTGCCGGCGCCATCGATTGTTAGAAATGGAAATGCATGAAAAGTATAACCAAACCGGCCCGTATCCGCGTGGCGCTCGTCGAGGACGATGCGCAATTGCGCCACCTCTTCAAGGGCTGGATTGAGGCCGCGGCGCACCTGGAATTGGTGGGTGAGTTTGCCGATGCGGAGAGCGCGATGCGGGACCTGCCTAGCTATGCTGTGGATGTGGTGCTGGTGGACATCAACCTGCCGGGCAGCAATGGCATCGAGTGCGTGCGCACGCTCAAACCGCGGATGGAAGCGACGCAGTTCATGATGGTGACGGTTTACAGCGACGCCGAACTCATTTTCGATGCGCTGGGAGCCGGTGCCACCGGCTACCTCTTGAAACGCTCCTCCCGCGATGAATTACTGGCGGCCATTGCCGAAATTGTCAGCGGCGGCTCGCCGATGAGCGGCGGCATTGCCCGAATGATCACCCAGTCGTTCCGCCGCCGGGCACCCGTCGTGTCCGCCATGGATCACCTCGCTCCCCAAGAACAACGGGTGCTGGAATTGATGGCCCAGGGCTTCGCCCACAAGGAAATTGCCGCCGAAATGGGCGTCGCCATCACCACCGTTGGCACCTACATCCAGCGCATCTACGGCAAGTTGCACGTCTATACCCGCGCCCAGGCCATCGCCAAGTTCCAGGGTCGGTAGGCGGGCGGGGATAATGGATCATGCCTGTGGAGGAGAGTGCGGGGATCACGCCCTAATCCGCCCAAGCGCGCGTATTTCCGGCAGGCCTCGCGCATTTCCAAATCCGTTTTCGGCCCCGCTCCCTCGGCGGAGACAAATTCCGGAAACGAAAACGGGAGCAGCGGGATCTGCACGTGACGGCCGGTGAGATGGGTCGCCAGCTCCGAACTGAGCAGATGCGCGTTGCTGCCTGTCAGGAGCAGATTGCGGCCCGCCCGGTGCAGGCGATTGACGAAGAGTTCCCACTTGGGAAGGTTCTGGATCTCGTCGAAAAAGAAACCCAGCGGGCACCCGTAAAGGGCGTCGAGCGCGACCACCAGC
Source organism: Verrucomicrobiota bacterium (assembly GCA_037141475.1). GTDB lineage: Bacteria > Verrucomicrobiota > Verrucomicrobiia > Verrucomicrobiales > Akkermansiaceae > Luteolibacter. The sequence continues at coordinate 4,179 of JBAXCM010000236.1, forward strand.
TCATCATAATCTTCCAGGCTGCCGAGCCGCTCATCATCAAAGTTCGCATACCCCCAAGCCCCGGGCGCGACGGATGTCCGATGCTGCGCGTAACTCGACTTCCCAGCGCGGCGCGGCCCTACCACGACCCGGATCCGACGACCCTCACTCCGCATTCTTGTCTCTGGTCTCTGGTCCAAGCACCCCCATGCCCGGTCCTTGTCGTTATTTTTACGACAAGACAGGTTCCGGCAATTCCCACATCTTGTTCCGTCACTGAGCGCAAACCACCGCTGGCTGGCCTCATCGACTTCTCCTCCACGGCCTCACGAACAATCAGATCACAATAATACCAACCCCAAACCAACCCCATGAATCCAATCCAAATCAAATCCATCCGGTCCGGCTCCCTCCGCGGCATCCTCCACGCCATCGCCCTCGCGCTGCCAGTCGCTATCCTTGCCGCGCTCACGGCCTCCGCCGCCGGCGATACCACCATCTATTCCGATACACTCCTCGGCAGCGGTAGCGCACTCCACGGAACCACCGTTGATTCCTCAGCCGCGTTTGCGGGTGGAACCGCCGGGGCCACCTGGATTGCCGCAGGTTCTTATAACGAAACCGCGACCGGGACGATTGGAACGAGTACGACGACTCAGGGTGCTTACCTTCCCTTCACCCCGCAAGCAGGCCACATGTACACCTTGACCGCAACCCTTGAGTACCCGCCTTCGGGCAACTGGGCCGCACTGGGCTTCCAAACTCAAGCGGATCTCTCAAAGTCTCAATTTCATGATGCCGCTGGTTCGGCCTATGCCTGGGTATTGGTACGTGGGTCTGGTGGCGGTCAACCCCAGTTCTTCAGCGGTCCGGATACCGCTAACGGGGGAGCCTTTGCCACTGCCAGTCAATCCGGCCTCCAAACGGTGACCATCACCTTGGATACCCGGGCAGCGAGTTGGACGACCTCCGCCACGATCGGCGGTTATACTTCTTCTAAGACCTATAGCTCGAACCCGACAGGCATTGCCTACGTGGGCTTTGGCGGCGTAGGTACAATCTCGAAAACGACCAACTTCTCGCTTACCACCAATGCCAACATCAGCACTCGCACCCTGACATACAGCGCCGGGGCCAACGGTTCGATCTCGGGCACCACGCCGCAGACTGTCGATTACGGTGCCGACGGCACTGCAGTGACCGCCGTGGCGGACAGCGGCTACCACTTTGTTAACTGGAGCGACAGGGTCCTGACGGCGAGCCGCAAGGACCTTGCCGTGACTACAGACATCACTGTCACCGCGAACTTCAACAGCAACACCCACACCCTGACATACAGCGCCGGGGCGAATGGCTCGATCACGGGCATCACGCCGCAGACGGACGCTGACGGTACCGATGGCTCTGCGGTGACTGCCGTGGCGGACAGCGGCTACCACTTCGTCGGCTGGAGCGACGGGGTCCTGACGGCGAGCCGCACGGACCTTGCCGTGACCACGGACATCACCGTTACTGCGAACTTCGACAGCAACTCCCGCACCCTGACATACATTGCCGGGGCCAACGGTTCGATCTCGGGCACCACCCCGCAGACGGTCGCTTACGGTGCCGACGGCACTGCGGTGACCGCCGTGGCGAACAGCGGCTACCACTTCGTCTATTGGAGCGATGGGGTCATGACCGCGAGCCGCACGGACCTTGCCGTGACCACGGACAGGACCGTCACGGCATCCTTTGCCATCAATATTCCCGCCAATGAGCTCATTTATTCCGATACCCTCCTCGGCAGCGGTAGCGCACTCCACGGAACCACCGTCGATTTTTCAGCCACGCATGCGGGTGGAATCGCCGGGGCCACCTGGATTGCCGCAGGTTCATATAACGAAACCGCGACCGGGACGATTGGAACGAGCACGACGACTCAGGGTGCCTACCTTCCCTTCACCCCGCGAGCCGGGCACGTGTACACCTTGACCGCAACCCTTGAGTACCTGGGTGCGGTGTCGAGCAACTGGGCCGCTCTGGGCTTCCAAACCCAGGCGGATGTCGCACACGGCGCATTTCATGAAGCCAGTGGCGCGGCCTATGCTTGGACTTTGCTGCGTAAGGCCGGTGGCGGGCAGCCCCAGTTCTTCGGCGGTGCGGATACCGCTAATGGCGGAGGCTTTGCCACTGGCAGCGAATCCGGCCTGAAAACGGTGACCATCACCTTGGACACGACGGGGGCGAGTTGGACGAGCCACGCCACAATCAATGGATTGGATTCGGCGACTGTTACCTATGGCACGAACCCCACCGACATCGCCTACGTGGGCTTTGGCGGTGTAGGTACAACCTCGAACACGACTCACTTTTCGCTTTCCGCCACCGGCGGCAGCACCCCCACCTACGCTACCTGGGCCACAGACAATGGGGTGAACGGCGGGGTGAACGGCGATTCGAACAATGACGGAGTGCAAAACGGCATCGCCTACTTCATGAATGCCATCGGCCTCGCCACCAATCCGGGCATCACCGGCAACACCGTGACCTGGCCCAATGGCGGCAACATCTCCGCCACCGAGTATGGCACCCAGTTCGTCGTCGAAACCTCGCCTGACCTCGTGAATTGGACGCCGGTTGCCATTGGCGATCTGACCACCAATACTAGCGGCCCCGGCGGCGCACTCACCTACACCCTGCCTCCAGGCGCGGTAGGTGGCAAACTCTTTGCCCGTCTGCTCGTGACGCCCAATTGAATCAAATCGCTTCCGAAAACCGAAAAACAACCAACAGACCCAACAGAAAATCAAGAACAACCACGAAGTCAAGACACACACGCCTCTTCTCACTCATCCCCGTGGCGACTCTGGCCGTCACTCTGGCAGTGGCGTGTACCGCCGCCGCCGGCGATACCACCATCTATTCCGATACACTCCTCGGCAGCGGTAGCGCACTCCACGGAACCACCGTTGATTCCTCAGCCGCGTTTGCGGGTGGAACCGCCGGGGCTACCTGGATTGCCGCTGGTTCTTGTAACGAAACCGCGACCGGGACGGTTGGAACGAGTACGACGACTCAGGGTGTTTGCCTTCCCTTCACCCCGCAAGCCGGCCACGTGTGCACCTTGACAGCAACCCTT
>JBAXCM010000237.1:0-7260 GCA_037141475.1 Verrucomicrobiota bacterium
CAAACACGTGATCCTGCCCCTGCGCCGCGAGCCGGGTGATGCTGCCAGTGGCGTCCACATGACCCTGTACAAAGTGCCCGCCGAACCGGTCCCCCACTTGCAAGGCTCGCTCGAGGTTGACCAACGACCCCGGGTGCAAGGCTCCAAGAGATGTGACGCGCAGCGTTTGGGCGAGCAGGTCAAAGGCAATCCCGCACGACAAAATCTCGGCCACCGTCAGGCAGCAGCCATTGATCGCCACTGAATCGCCCAGCGCCAACTCAGCGGCAAATGGCATGTGTAAGGTGAGCCGGGCTTGCTCGCCTCGCGACTCAAGGCCGATGACGCTGCCGGTGGATTCTACAAGACCAGTGAACATACGTAAAAAAAGGGGTAAAAAGGGGCCGGAAAGGTGTGGAAAATCCCAGTGTGCTTCCCTGGCGCCCACCGGGCAAGCCTTGGTTTAGCCGGGCTCATCAAAAAGGCGAGATCTTCTAATGCCACGAGGGAGCGTTCGGATTAACCTGAGTCAACTGACGAACCTCCTTGGCATCCTGACCAAACACATACAAATGACTATCATTCGCTTGCCATAAATTAGATCATACCGAAGTGGGCCCCAATGCGATGTTGGCCCTAATGTTGACGGCATCCGACGGCCACAACGTGCCTCTAACGCCAGACATGATCGCGCCGGGCCACGTGAGCATTCCGGGGACGGCCCCGCTGAAGTGGGACAACGAGCATCCACAGCTCTGCACTCTCACCGTCAAGGCAACGCAGGATATCCGTATGTTAGAAACAATCACCCGGCGCATGGGTTTCCAGCAGGTGGCCGGGTTCGCGCCAACCAGGTTTTTGTCAACAACGTGGCGGTCAAGCTACATGGTGTGTGCCGCCATGAAGTTCACCCGCTGCTAGACCGCTCACTGACCTCTGAGTTATGGCGGAGAGACGCTGTGATCTATCGTGACGACGCCTGCAACTTTATCCGCACATCGCACTATCCCCCAGACGAGGAATTCATTCAGGCATGTGATGAGGTTGGGCTGTTCGTCGAGCTGGAAGCGCCATTGTGCAGGGTGGGGCACGAAGCCAGCAACACCTATAAGAGTGCGCCTAGCAATGAGAATGAGCGGCTCGATCCGGCTCAGCGTGAAATAAGCTCTTCTTTGGCCCGCAGGTCGGTGATTTGGGGATCGTATATGTTAAACTCGATCCGATTGAAGGCCGCGAGTTTAAAGGTGGCGCTGCCGAAGAGCTGGCTGTGGCCAATGAGGGCCTCAGGGGTCATGCTATCGAGACAGATCACTAACGACGAGCCATCGGCGAACCAAGCTCGCACGTCGCCGTTGCGGCGGATCGGTTCTTCGAGAGCAGCAGGCTTGAGGATGATGTTGCGGACGCGGGCCACTGGCAGCTTGACATCGGCGAACGGGGTTTTGATAGATATAATTCCATCGACGATGGAAGTCACCTCGCCACCAATAGAATCCCCGTTGCGCAGCTTCATGCGGCCATCTGTGGCAGACTTGGGCTTGGCAGCAGGCTCGGGTTCGGGCTTGGGCTTGGGAATGCCGCGCTGGAAACGGCCGCCATTCATGCCCATACCCATCATGGCGGCATCATCCTGCGCACTTTCCTCCAAGATTCCATCCCAAGCGGATACCTTGATGGCGGACAAGCGTAGCGGCTCCTTGCCACGAGGGAGAAACTGGATGGATTTGCCGAATTTGCCCTTGGCGGCACCGGGATCCTTCCAAACCGCGCCACAGCGGCCATTGACAAACAAACAAATATTGCCGGTTCTGCGGCTGGCCCGCAGCTCAAGCTTGGCTTTTTCATTATTCTGGAATTCGGGAATATTTGCAGGATCGCCGAACTGCATGCCCGCATTCTGTCGCCGAATGGTGGCAAAGGACCCTTGGCAACTCACTTGGTAGCCGAGGGCCGGACTGTCCGAACTCACGTCGTCGGCGAAAAAATTGATATTGAGCATCAAGGTACCGCGCCAGGTGAGGTCAACACCGATGGAGCACTCGTCGGGCAGGCCAACATCCCTGCCAATTCCGACGTTTGAAGTGGTGCGCAAGGAACCATTTTCATACGTCCAAGCTGGCTGTTTAGCGGTTTGGGTCCAGCCGTCCAGGCTGGTAGGGCCGCTAAAAACGAGGGCTGGGCGAGGGTCGATGACGACGTCTTTGACCATTACGCGGCGGAAGTTGAGTCGTCCGGCATACCAAGTGTCGAGGGTGACAGTGTCGTCGGTGACAGCAGCGATCTGTCCCCGCACGCAATCCCCGTTCATCAGAGTGAGAGTGGCCTCATGGGTGGCATTGAATTCGGGCTGCGACGCCGGCAAGGTCACCTCCAAGACATTTTTGAGCCAGAAAGGCGTGGGTTTTTCGAGGATAGGAGAATTCCAGACGATATGCTCAGCAGACAGGGAGACAAAGGAACCGGAGAGCTGGTCCATCGAGGCATTGGCAAAGCGCATGATGGAAGGCGCTTGTTCGGCGGCAGTGCAGGCGAGCGATGAGGCAAGGAGCACCGGGGCAAGGCGGATGATCATGGTTGTGGGGCCTCCTTGGATTTGGGATTGACGCGTTCGAAGGCGGCGATGCCCGCACGCTGGAGTGTGAGTTTGCCTAACAATGGATGAATGGCTTCAACCTGCTCGCCGGCGAACGAGCAGGTTGAGACGTGAAGTGAGCCTCCGCCGTGCAGTTGGAGAATGAATGGGTCTTTGGAGGCCTCGGCAGCGGTGGCCTTTTTGCCAACGAAAAACAATGTGGAAATCTCGCCCTCCGGCACTTCAAGGGCGTCATCCTGAAACGCGCTTTTGAACACGTAAAGCAATCCCTCCTGGCCCTTTTTCACTTCCACCAAGGCGCCGCTATGGCGTTGGGAATCGCCCGTAATGAGCACGTCTTTGGTCACATCGCCTCGGTCCTCACTGCGGCGGCGCTCGCCCTTGAGATTCCAATCGAGAAGTTCGATGTGGCTAAATTGCAGAGACGACGCCTCATCGATGATGCTTTCAATGATGAGGCCATTGGCGGCAGGGGCCTTGTCCGATGGGTCCTTGAACGGCCCTTCCGGCTCGTCATTGAGGAGAAGTTGCAGAGTCTTGCCTAGACGGTCCACCCGGATCTCAATCGTCACATGCTTGCCTGGATATTGTCTGGGCAAGCGTTGAAGCGTGGCAATCGGCGTGAAATGCCTGCCATTGGAGGCCTCGCGCTTGATTTCAATGCCGGCACCATTAAAAGTGAGATAGTACCGATCCACGGGGCCATCGCCACCGCCCAGAGCGGTGGCAAAACACACCTTGATGTTAGGATCGTTGACCCAAGCCAGCTTGAAGCGGACGATAAACTGTTGGGGCAGATCGAAGTCGCGGCTGATCTTGCCGCTTCCCCGCACGTGAAACGCCTCGTTGCTGAAGGCCCAATGATCTGCGGTGGCCGGGTCACGCGTCCAGCCATCGAGGCCGTCCGGCCCGGCGTAAATCGCATTCGCCTGATGCGCGCCGAGCTGCAGCGAATGGATTGATGCGCGAGGGATAACAAAATGGCCACCGATACTTGAATTAAGCGTCAAGTTGCTGCCATCAACCGTCTCGACGTCCCCTGGAAGAATATCCCCGTTGCTGAGGGTCACGCCGCAGGTTGCGTTTGGACTCTTGTCCGGGTGATCGCTAAAGAGGATCTTTTTAATGCTGTTAGGCTTGAGTGTGATCGGGTCTGGTGCGAGTGGGGTCTCCAACAAAACCGAACCATCGGCATTGATGGCGCGGACGCAGCCGGACAGGCGCTCGGCCCCTTCCAGAAACAAGTTATCGGCGGCGGCGCGGGGTGGTGCGGTGCCGGCCAGACAGGCCAGCAATAACGCGGCCGCAGCCAAGGGATTAGAATTGGGGGTCCCAGTCATCGAGAAAGTTGTTAGAAGGTTGAAAATCGAGGATCACGACGGATTCGAGTTTGAGGTTAATCTCGCCGGCGTAGGGGGTGAGGAGTTTGAGAGAGGAGGCATTGCCGGAGACGGGTTTGCCGCTGATGTTGCCGATGGGATCGAGGCGAACGATGATCCGTTCCGGGGCCGTTTCCTCGGGTTTGGAAAGGGAGTCGGCGGCGAAGCGGACCTCGGCGATTTGTTCGAGGGGAAAGGAGAAATTGCCGAATTTTCCGTGGAGGAGGAGTTTGCCATTTTGGAAGCCGGTGACTTTGCCGGAGAAGCGGTCGGTGCCATTGGTGAGCAGGACGATATCCTGGGCATCGACTTGCATGCTACGGGCGGAGTCGGGCATGCCGTTCCACTCGGCGACGACAACATCAGAGACACGGACCGGGGAATTCTCCATTTGGGTGAGGAAGCCGAAGCCGCCACCTTTGCCGGAGTAGCCACCATCTTCGGTGAGTCCGGGTTCGGACCATTGCATGGAGAACTCGCCATCGACGTAAAGCAGGATCGTTCCCTTGAGTCGGTCGCAGCGCAGCTCGAAAGTGGCGGAGCCGGTCTCTGGCAAACGGATGCTGGGGTTGTTCACTTGGATGCGCTCCATGGTGGGATTGCCTTTTTCATCGAAGCCGCAACGCAGCAGCATGGCGTAGCCCGAGTTGATTTGGAGCACATAGCTGCTGCCGAAAAGCTGTGGCAAACTGCCCATATCGCCTGGCCCGAAACCATTTTGCATCATGCGCCGCTTGGCGTCGTCGATGGCCTTGGCCTCTTCCTTGGCTTTCGCCTCATCACCGTCTTTGGCGGGCTTGACTGGCCGGGTGCAGTCCGCGTGAAATGCCAAACAGACCATGAGACGGTTGCGCCATGCGAGATTGAAGCGAAGAATCGATCGGTCGGGCATGATGGACTTGCGCAGCAGGGCGGTGGCCCCATGCTTCTGGCTCCAATACCAAGCGGCACCGGAGAATTCCCAGCGCGGAATGGCTGCCTTAGAGGCGGGCTTCGCCTTGCCTTCCTCCTCGGGAGCCCCCTCTTCGTCTGCCGCCGCGTTGGCATCCTCTGCCCCCGGCTTGTCCTTATCAGCCTTGTCCTTATCCTTATCCTTGTCCTTGTCTTCCTCGGCGGTGGCTGGAGCCGGAATGCCATCGGGAAATTCGGAATTGATCATCAGCCAGCCGTCTTCGGAGTAGGGGCCATGAAAAAGCACCCGCCCACCCAACGGCATTGGAGCAACCATGCCCACAAGCTTGCGAGGCAGGTGCATCACCCCGGCAAAAGTGGTGTCCACGGTGATCGTCTCATCATCCATACCGATGAGGGTACCGGGGATGCGGTCACCATTGATCAAGGCGACGTGCGCGAGGGATTCGTTAGATTTTTCCGGACGGCCGGCCCGTAGGATGATTTTCTGGATTTGGGCGGATTTGAACTCGCCCGCAGACGTGAGATCCGGGCGTTGCCAGAGCGCCAGAGCGCCTGGCTTGATGCCCTGGAACGAGCCATGCAATTGGTCGCCATTGACGAAGCGCAGCAAATCTTGGGAAGGCTGAGGCGGGGACGATGGTTGGGGAGGCGGGGCGGCGGCGAGCATCCAGGGGACACCAGCTAACAGCGAGAGACAAAGTGAACGGATCATTTTTCGTAGATGGGCAGGTAGCGATAATTCAGGGCGAGGGAGAGCAAGGCACCCGCAGTGTTAAACGAGGCACCTTGATTGCCTGGAAAGGCGCCCTCGCGGTTTTGGATCGTGCCGAGGTAGCGGATATTGCGTGCATTCCACTCGCGCCAAGTGGCCTCATCCGCATGAAACAAGGCTTGGGACATGTAGTACTCATAATAATACGGGTAATACTTTTCGCGATAATCGAGGTTTTTCTTCAGATACTCGAAGCTGGCCTTGAACGCCTTGGTGTCTGTATCCTTGGCTAGCGACGAACACAAGACGCCAATGGCGGTGAGCGTCGGTTTGCCTCCATAAGCGGTGGTGTAGCCATAGGAGCCATCGTTGCTCCGGCACTTGGCTAAGAACGCCAAGCCTCTTTTGATCGCATCGTCGGGCACCGCCATGCCAGCGTTGCGAGCGGCAAACAACGTCACCATGTTGCAACCCGTCACCGTGGTGTCCGCATCGGTGGACTGCGGCGTGTAGCGCCAACCGCCGGTGCGATTGCGTTTCTGGGCACTCAGGATGAGGTCAAGGGCCTTCTTCAAGGCCGGGGCGATTTTCGGGTTGTCGATGACCCCATAGGACTCGGCCAGCGCCTTGGTAGCGAAGGCATGGTTGTACATGCTGGTGCCGATATATCCGTTAGAAGCATCCTGCTGAGTGAGGATGTAATCGATGCCTCGGCGCATGACCTTGGCATAGGGGCCGTTGTTTGGATCTTCGCCGTGGGCCAGAAACGCGGCGACGCACAAGCCGACGGCCGCCGGTTCGGAGCCTGTGCTATCGCTCCACGACCCTTGTTCGTTCTGGGACTTGGCGAGGTACTGGAGACCTTTCTCATAGATCGACTCGACCTGTGGCGGGACGGTGTCGTCCTGGCGGTGAGTCAAGTCTTGAGCGCCAGCCAGTGCCGCCGAAAGGAAGATCAAAATGGATGGGTAGGCGCGCATGATTTCTATTACTAATAACGTTCAACTCTTACTTCACCTTCTTTTCCACACCCCGGTTGTAGGCGTCGAGTGCTTTGCGAAATTCCTCGGGCAGAGCGTGGCCAGCGGTGCCGGCCGCCTTGGGAATGCGTCGCACTTCACTTTTGCCATCGCCAGCGGCACCGGTCGGATCATTGGCGGCGTCCGAACTGCCGGTCATACCCTGGCCGCCCTGATCGCCGGGTTTTTTGCCTTTGCCTTTGCCTTCCTTGTCGCCTTCCTTGCCCTCGCCTTGCTCCATCATTTTTTCCATCATGTCCATCATGGCACCGCCGGACTTGCCACCGCCTTGTTGTTTCTGGCGTTCCTTGGTGGCCTCGTAAATTTTTTCAATCACCTCGGTTTGCGCGGCCATGGTGCGACCACCCGTGTCATACTCAGCCAGCCAGTCGGTGGCCTCGTCCATGATGCTTTCCACTTCCTTGAAAAGACTGATGACCTTGGGAATGGTTTGCTCAATGGTGAGTTGTTGGACGTCGGCGGCTAGCTCGTCTTGGTCGTTGGCAACCTTGGTCGCTCCCTGCTGATGCTTGGCAACCGGGTCGAGAGGCTTGTCATCAGCGGCGGCAGCAGCAGCGGCGGGAGCAGCGGCAGGAGCAGCAGCAGGAGCAGCGGCAGGAGCAGCGGCAGGAGCAGCGGCATCAGCGGGTTTTGCGACTTCGG
>JBAXCM010000238.1:0-7243 GCA_037141475.1 Verrucomicrobiota bacterium
GGGCGGGGGCGGTGGGAGTGCGCCAGGCGAATTCAAATTCCCGGCTTGGCGGACTGGGGATGCCGGCCACGCTGATGGCCTGAACGCTGATTTTGTATTTGGTGTCTTTGACGACGCGCTGGTTGGTGTAAACGAAGACCGGACCTTCACCCAGATCTCGGTTGATGGCCGGAGTGAACGCGGGTAATGCTTTCACCGAGTAAGCTGCGGACGCAGTGGTATTATTCACAGTCACGCCCTTTTGGAAAGGGTTGGATGAAATCGGCCCGCCCGATGGGATCGCTGCGGTCGCCCCACCCGGCACGAGACCTAACGGAGTCATGTTGACGACGAACCGTTCAATCCCTTCCGGCGGGCAATACCACTCCAGTCGCACGAAGGCTTCATCGGCTGTTCCCAACGGACGGGGAATCTTGAGGACCGGTGTCTCGACTCTGGCGCGGCCGATGGTAATCGTTTCGCCTAACGGAACGAGCGCGCTGGCCACTCCCTGCTTGTCGAATGTCTGACCGAAATACGCGACCCGACATGCCGTGGCCGGCAGCGTGTTGTCATCCCGCTGGACGACGGTGGCCGATGGCGGGAGTTTCGAGCCGTCGCCTTGAGCTAACAGTTCGAGATTCCCATCGTCCACCCTCCGATAGATCCGGTATTCGCCGAAGTTAGGTGGAAGTTGGAGCAGCAAGGAAACGGGAGGGATATCGCCATGGGCGCCGTCGGCGAAATGGATCCGGGGCGAGCTGCCTGTTTCCACCAGATACGCGCGATAGCCGCCGGCCTGCGAGCCGCCGTCCGCTCCGGGGGCGAGCGGATCGAGAAATGAGATGCGGCTGCCCATGACCTCGACTCCGGTGAAGGTGGTCCAGAGTCCGTTGCGCTGGGCCTCGACGACGACCGGCGTGTGGTCGCTGAAATGGACTTCCCCGGTGAAATATTTTCCTCCAGCGCCGGTGGCCGCTCCACCTCCGTTGATGGAAACCGGATTGCCGAGTCCGAACATGGCGGTGTGGAGCGCGTTGGAACGTCGCAATTCGGTTAGGCCAGGCGCAAGTGCCGTGCCGTGGATCACCATCGCTTTGTCCGCAGGCCATGAACCCATCGCGCTGACCACATCCGCGACGGTGAAACTCCTGCTGACTTCCCGGCTGGTGGCTCCGGCGATGGATTTGGCGCGGGCCGTGAAGCTGACAGACGGCGTTCCGTTAGACGGAGGAGCGGCCGGAATTTCGAAATTGATGACTGTCTCCGTGGCATCACGGATGATTTCAAAATCGGTGAAATCCTCTTCTGCATAAGGGGCATTCGTTGCGGTATCAACCCAACTCCATTTGAAGCCGACCGTGTCGATGCCGCCATCGGGAGTCGCGATGACTAGCCGGACCCGCCGCCTTGCCGGGTTTGAAGGATCGGCCGAGGCTAGTTGGACCAATTCGTAATTTCCAAGGGACTGCGTGGCGTCGATGTCGAGTCCGGCGAGAGGACAGGCGTAGGATTGAATCGCGACCGGTGGCTCGGGAGCGGAATCTGCATGGATCGAGCCGTAGAGGGCCGGGGCAAGGCCCGAGCGGTTATCGGGAGGCGCGGGACTGTGGTGCACCGCTCGGATGGTGTACCACCAGGTGCTTGTTGGGGTCGCAGCGTTGTTAGCGATCGTGGCGTCCAGCCAGGACATGTAGCCGTCGCCATCGGGGGCGTGTGGGAGAACGATGACGGGAAGCGGCAGAGTGGAGGGATCGGCCAAATCCACACCGGGAGTATCAGTCTGGCTGCCGCGGAAAATTTCATAAAAATCCGTGCCATTGTCGCCGTCCGGGAGATTGGCTTTCCAGCGCAAACGGAACCCATGGCGGATTTGATTCTCCACTTCAAAGGGTTCTGCCGTGAGCGTGACTTCCATGGGTACCGGCGGAGCAAGGCGGGCGATTGCGGTTCCGGGACCAGCGGGGGAAAGCAGTCCGTCCCGCCCTAACAGGTCGCGTCCCGCAGCGAAGTAGTAAAATTGCGCGCCGTCCGGAAAGAGCGTGCCGATGATGTTACCGTTCGCATCACGGGCGTAGCGGTGGTTATCATCCGCGAAGTAGTGAGTGATTGGATCACCGGGAGGAGCCACATCGAAATTTGCCACGCTAGTGGCATTAAAAAGCTTGCCGATGAGGAGCGGACCATGAGTTAAATTAACAGCCGATGTAGGATTGCTTGTTTCGAACGCTCGCAAGGCGGCGATCGGCGGCGTTGTCAAGTGCCAGCCGCGAGCTTCGGCTGCGGCACGGGTCACCCGGTGGAGCGAGAAGCCGGACATGATCGGCGTCTGGCGGCGCAGGGCTTCTCCGGTGGCGAAACGTAGTTTGACCACGCGGTCGCCGGTCGCCGTTGAGTCGGGCACTTGAACCGGCGCTCCCGGCGCGAGGATGATTTCAGGCATGCCGACGTTCACGGTGACACGTCCTGCGATTCCGGTTTCAGTCGAAGTCACGGGATCCCAGGAACGGAGTTCGATGGTCACGGGCGAGCCTGAGGGGAGGGAGACGCGGCCCGCCCAGGCCTCGCCGATGGCGAGTGCCATCGCTGGATGGGAAAGGGCAATCTGGCGGAGGGATTCGACCGAGCGCGCATCACGTCGGGCCTGTTGGATCAGGCGGGCCAGCTTTTCCGCCAGCCCCGTGCCATCGTCGGCCAGCGGGGCATTCAAATCCGTGATCAGGTGGGAATTCCGAATCACGTCGTAGTACGTGTTGATTGTTTCCGCTACGTCGGCAGGATCGGCCCCAAGGGCGGTGGATCGGCTGAGTTGGACAGATGCGATGGCGGTCTTGTCCGCAGCCATGGCGATTCCCTGGGAAACCAGAGGCTCAGTCGAGTCGGCCGCTCCGCTTTTCATGTAAACGGCGAAGGGCGTGCCGAAGGGAAGCACTCCATCCGTGGATTGCCAGCGAAGATAGACCCATTTTTGTCCTGATGCATCGGTAGTGGTCGTCCCGGCGGTCAGTAGCCCGTTAGGAACCGGCGATTGGGCGCCGACGGCAAGATCCGCGATAGCCAAAGCAATACAGAGAAGCGGGAAAGTGAGTTTCATGACTGGGTTGCTAGTATTCGAAGCCGACCGGGGTCACGAGGATCGGCGGAGCGACTAGGGGGTTGGGGCGGACATCCACGGTGAAGGTGCCGTGGAAACATTTTTTGACTCCGACCACGCTCACACATGCATCCACATGGGCGACACCGGTCCCCTTCACGCTGTTGAATGCCTCGCTGAGGCTTGTAGTTAGAGAATTAGGAAGGATATCCAACGCTACGAGGAATCCGGCCTCCGCATCGACGCCGACGACGCAGAGTGCGGTCCCGCTGACCGTGTAAGCTTCGAGGTAGCCAACATTCAATTGCAGCCCGTCTCCGTTCGTTGAAAAAAGCGCGAAATGACCGAACTTTCGGCCGGCGTTCAAGCTGATGAGACAGGGATTGTCGGGGATTCCGAAGACGCGGTTGAGCGAGATCTGGCCTCCAAAGCGGGAATAGATTCCCACGACCGGATGTGGCAGGCAATGACCATCAGCGGATGGAGAACTGCCTTGGGTGACAACCAGCTTGTAGGTCTGATCGTCAAAGGCTTCGCGGAGGATGGAGAGTTGGCGGGTAGAACCTAGAAAGACTCGCCCCTGTACCGGGATGAACCAGATCGACGCGCTTGCGGCCGCACTGGCATATGCTTCATCGCCACCCAGTCCGATGGCCAGTTGGAGGCGGTTCAAACTAACGAGGCCGAGGTCGATCTGCGTTTGCAAATCCACGCTGGCATCGAATCCGTTAGGAACCGGTACCGGGAAATCAGGCCCAATGGCACCTTCCCTAAAGGAAAACCGCCCCTGGATTTGGGCACGGAATGCCTGTTTGCGGTCGGGCTGGCGCGGACTGTTATCGGTGGCCGGGACGGGTTGGGCCAGCGTGCCGCCAAAGGTCGAGCCGACCGTCACCTCGGTGGCGACGATTCCGGGATCACGACATGAGGTGGACGGCACGTCGCTTTGGAGGTTTTTAATGAGGACGAAGCCTTGGAAGCCGAACGGGTCCGGCACGGAAATGCCGATGCTGGCATCCACCCGCAACTCATCGAGCGTGTCGCCGCGGGTCCGGGCATAGCCTTGGACTTTCGCGAACTGGAAGACACTCGCGGCAGAATCATATTTTGTCCGGAAATCACCCAAGGCATCCTGAGCCTTGTCGAATGACTGGCTCACGGTATCCCGCAAGCTGATCAGCGCGGAGTTATTGCCGATGGCGCCCCGTAGATCGGTGACAATCTTCAGGGCGATCTCGTTGACCATGTGGTTGACCTCGGCGAAGGCGAGGTTGAGCGCCTGGTTCTCCACGTCCCGGACCGGGGCGACGAATTGCCGGAGCGCCTGCTTGATCGACTGGCCGACCGGTGACGCATGGAACCGGTCGATGACATAGGCGCGGAAGCGAGCCTGGAGTTTCGGCGCGCTGTTCTCGGAAATGTCGAAAAACTTTCCGTTCGCATCGCGGGCGTTGCCGATTTCCGCGGCAAGGTCTTCGATGGCGCTGTTAGCGATCGCTACCACGGCATCTGGAGTGAAGGCGTTCCTGATTTGTTTTCCAAGGCCGATGTTGGCGGCGAGGGAATTCCGGATCTGGTTGAGCTGAACACGCTGTTTGCCGATGGCCTGATAGATCTGGCGGAGCGCGGGGCGGGCGTCTTCCAGCAATCCATCCACCAGTTCATTGAGCGGACCGCCGACACCCGGATCCGCGCTGCCGAGGAAGTCCTGACCGAGAAATT
The DNA here is from genome assembly GCA_037141475.1 of Verrucomicrobiota bacterium. GTDB lineage: Bacteria > Verrucomicrobiota > Verrucomicrobiia > Verrucomicrobiales > Akkermansiaceae > Luteolibacter. The sequence continues at coordinate 4,796 of JBAXCM010000238.1, forward strand.
GCTGGGCCACCCGCCGGGCGAGCGCATGGATGAGCGTTCCCGAATCCTGATCCGGGTTGCACAGGATTTCCAACTGAGCGAGTGCCGCATCCGCTTTTTCCAAGCGTCCCCCCAGGCTTTCGACATTCTGCATTGCCGTGGAGACGGCCGCTCCGAGGGTTTTCATGGGTCCGCTGAAGAGCGCCTTTTGCGCGAGCAAGGCAGCCTTTGCAGCAGCGAGGCCATTGCCATTCACGACATTGGCGGCATAACTGTCAGACATAGCTTGAAATAGAGTTCCTTCAAACAAGGAATTGGTATTCAGAATATCTTCCACCGCCTGCACGACGGGCGCTCGCATCAGATCGGTGATGGAATCCGCCAGAACTTCGTCCAGCGCCTTGTTTCCCTGCTGGATGAGGGTCTGGTCCACAACGCCCTGCAATGCTGCCGTGAGCGCGGTGGCAATTTTTTTCTCCGGGCTGCCGGTAAGATAGCCACCGGCATCGCCGAGCACGCGGGAAAATGTCTCGATGTTGATTTTGGGAAGGGCGGCGAACTCGGCGCCAAAGGTCATTTCCGCACCTGCGGCGTCGAGTTTCTTAACCTGCCCGGCGGCAGTTAGAACGAGGAGCTTGAGCGAATTGTCACCGGCGGGAAGGAACTGGCGGGTTTGTGGGTCCCAGCGCATGGGAAACTCGAAATCCACGATCTTACGCCAGGCCTTGTGAACGTGCGGGCGGAATTTGTGCGTGACTCCGCCCAGTTTGCCCAAGCCGTTGCGAAAATCTGCGAGTGACACACCGGTATCATAGCCGTCGTCGTTCGGGTCGAATTTAGTGGAATTGAAATAGTTATTTCCCGCTGGTGTCGTCCAACCACGGTCGGCTTGTGCGGGATCGGAAGGCCAGCCGCCGATCACGTCACAGGCACTGTCGAGTTTCGCGGGATGGAGGTGAAGGAGCACCCGGAGATTTTCAAAAAACGGCACGTCCATGCTACCCGCGACGAACAGGAATCCGTCGCCGGGACCACCGGGATTGGAATCGTAGTTATTGAATCGCAGGCGGGTGGCGGGCACGAAGGGATAGCTGAGATCGCCACGGCCTTGGATGGACATCCGTGGCGGAGTCGGAATGCTGGTGTCCACGGCAAGGTTTGCAGAGGGTGGGATCAGTTTCCCGTCGGGAGCAAATGCCAGCGTGCCACGGACCTTGTCATTTGAAATATATCCGAGGCCGATCTCGCCTGATAGAGTGAGATAAGACGCGTGGGTGAGACAGCTCTTGGAAGCCGTGAAATCGAGGGCATCCGGCTTAAGCGTGCAGCCCCAATAGCTCAGGGTTTTTTGTGGGGTGTTTGCCGGGAGATCGGCTTTGTCCAAGGTTCCAGTGGGTTTGAACGTGAGTTGATCGAAGTCCACGCTGAAATCAGAAGGGAACGGAAGAGTCATCGAGCCGCCAGTCGCCGAAGCAATGTTATTGCTGTCGAGAAACGCCAAACGAAGGCCATCGAGCTGGGTCAGGTAACCGTAAAATGGAGAGAGGGTATCTGGGCTGTGACGGCATCATGGACACCTGTGATGCCACCCGGGCGCAGGTAGTATTTCGCGAGTGTCTTGAGGTTGTAATTCCCAGTGTCCTGCTCACCCAGGAAACTGCGGGCGCTGAGGGTGTTACCGGCGTTTCGCAGGTTGAGTCCCGCATAGTCCGCAAGACCCTTCAGATAGTCGTCGGTTTCAGGCCGTTCAACGTAAGCAGCTTCACTGGGCCGACCGATGCCGGACAATAGCAGCTTGGCGGGTCGTTGCGTGATTGCCGGATCACTGGCGTTTGCGGACAGCACATTCCCGGAAACCAGCAGGCCTACATCGGTCAGGCCCGCCAACTCATGAGTCGGCCTTGTGCCGTGGAGACCTCCCCATTGGACGGCGGAGCCACCGGCTGCGGTCCCATCCGCCCGCCAGCCACCATCGGATGTTAGAAATAGCAGGTTGTTGCTGATGGCGACGGGAATGGTTGCGAAGGCGGGATTGAAATATGCAAAACTGCAATCGGGCTCGATCAGCGGATTTCTCTGGTAGGTGACGGATACAGGAGCATCCAGCGTGAGCTGGCCACCGGTGAAAACGCTGTCAGCGACGGTGACCAATCCGCTGGATACGGTCAGTTCGGTGGACTTCGGAAAATGCATGACAAAGGTCTCCGGCGCGTTGGTGACCAGCGGAACGGAGGTAGTGAGTAGAGCAACACCCGCAGGATCCGCCCGCACGGAGACTGAAACCGGTCCCGCGTTATCTGCCAGCGCGTAGGTAGCTTCATTGCTTGCCTTCGTCGCCGCCGATGGCTCGGTTAGCGCGTTGCGGGCGAGATCCTGGGCGAGCCAGTCTCGCTCGCGTTTGCGGACATATGAAGGAGTGGCTGAGGCTGTGGAAAAAACCGCGGTGGCGACGTCATAGGTGAGTGAGGA
>JBAXCM010000239.1:0-7239 GCA_037141475.1 Verrucomicrobiota bacterium
ATGCGGGGATGAGCGTAACCCCCCGTGGTTTGAGCCGCCGTGCCAGACGCAGTTGAATTCCCCTCACGCTGATCCCATGCAACCAACATTATTTACGCCCATCACCGCCAACGGTGGCAGAGACTATCCCACCGGTTACTCGCTCATGAACAACGGTCTGCTCAACAAGGGCACCGCCTACACGGACGCCGAACGGGATGCTCTGGGGCTGCGCGGCTTGCTGCCGGCACGGATTTTTCCCATTGAGCAGCAGGTGAAACGCGCGCTGGGCAACTTGCGCGCTAAAAACAGCGACCTGAACAAATACATTTTCCTCAACGCCCTGCAAAACCGCAATGAGACATTGTACTACCGTGTCGTGCTCGATCACCTCGAGGAAATGATGCCGATTGTTTACACCCCCACGGTGGGCCAGGCCTGCTTGGAATACGGGGCGATTTTCCGGCGGCCGCGCGGTTTGTGGATCACCATTAAGGATCGCGGCCGGGTGGCCGAAGTGCTCGCCAACTGGCCGATCCAAGACGTGCGCCTCATCGTGGTGACGGATGGCGAGCGCATCCTCGGGCTGGGCGATTTGGGTGCCTTGGGCATGGGGATACCGATTGGCAAGCTCTCGCTCTACACCGCCTGTGCCGGCGTCAATCCCTATTACTGCCTGCCGATCACTTTGGATGTGGGCACCGACAACCAATCATTGCTGGATGACGAAATGTATATCGGCATCGATCAACGGCGGACCCGCGGCGAAGAATATCGGGAATTCATCGAGGAATTCGTGCAGGCGGTGGAGGCGCGCTATCCGAGGTGCCTGCTGCAGTTTGAGGACTTCGGCAACCACAACGCGTTCGATTTGTTGGAGCGGTACCGCAACCGGGTGTGCTCGTTCAACGACGACATCCAGGGCACCGCGAGCGTGGCGCTGGCCGGGCTGATTGCCGCCTCGCGCCTGCAAGGGGTGCGACTTGCCGAACAGAAATTGTTGTTTTTTGGTGCCGGCGAGGCGGCCACCGGCATCGGCGAGTTGTTTGTCGCGGCGCTGCGGGACGAGGGGCTGTCCGAAGCCGAGGCGCGCGCCAAGTGTTGGTTCTTTGATAGCAAGGGGCTCATCGTCACGTCGCGCTCCAACCTGCCGGCGAACAAGCAGGTCTTCGCGCAAGACGTGGAACCGATGGACGATTTTCTGGCGGCGGTGCAGCAGATCCGGCCGAGCGCCTTGATCGGTGCGGCGGGGGTGGCGGCGGTGTTCACCCGGGAAGTGGTCGAGGCGATGGCGCAGCTCAACCCCAGGCCGATCGTGTTTGCCTTGTCCAATCCCACTTCCAAGGCGGAATGCACCGCCGAGCAAGCCTACACCTGGAGCAAAGGCACGGCGATTTTCGCCAGTGGCAGTCCGTTTGCCGCGGTCGAGTACGAGGGTCGTACGATGGTGCCGGGGCAGGGGAACAACGTGTATATTTGCCCCGGCGTGGGCATGGGCGTGCTGGCCAGCGCCAGTAGCGTGGTCACCGACGAGATGTTTCTGGCTGCGGCACGTGAGCTGGCGGCAATGGTCACCGACGAGGAATTGGCGGTGGGGCGGGTGTTTCCCACGCTCACCAACATCCGTGCGGTGTCGCTGCGGATTGCCACGGCCGTGGCGCAAATCGCCCACGACTCGGGATATGCGCGGGTGCCGCGTCCGGCTGACATTGCCGCGGACATCAAGCAACGCATGTTCGAGCCGGAATATCCATCCTACGTTTAACGACAGGAATGTCGTCGCTCCTCACGGCGAAAGCCGGATCGGTGCTGGACAAAGCGGGTGGGCTCTGGCATGAGGGGCGGCCGATGTCCGAGTTACCGAAAGCCTATGAACCGCAAGCCGTGGAAGCCAAATGGTACGCCGCGTGGATGGATGGGAAATGTTTTGAAGCGGATCCCGCTTCCGCCAAGGAGGGCTATTCGATTGTCATTCCGCCGCCTAATGTGACGGGTATTTTGCATCTGGGGCACGTGTTGAACAATGCCTTGCAGGATATTTTGGCACGCCGGGCACGCCAACTTGGCAAGGAAGTGCTGTGGTTGCCGGGCACTGACCACGCGGGAATTGCCACCCAGACGAAGGTGGAACGCCAACTCCGCGATCAAGAGGGAGTGGGCCGCCGCGATTTGGGTCGCGAGGAATTTCTCAAGCGAGTGTGGGAGTGGAAGGAGAAGCACGGCGGCATCATTATCCAGCAATTGAAGCGGCTTGGTTGTTCGTGCGATTGGAGCCGGGAGCGCTTCACCATGGATGCGGCCTACAGCCAGTGGGTGAGCCAGGTGTTTGTGGATTTATTCAAGCAGGGGCTCATTCACCGCGGCAAGCGAATGGTCAACTGGTGCCCGGTGTCCCTAACTGCCTTGTCGGATGAGGAGGTCATCATGACGCCGCAGCGCTCGAAGTTGTACACGATGCGCTACGAGTTAGCGGACGCGCCCGGCGAGTTCATTGAAATATCCACCACCCGTCCAGAAACCTTGATGGGCGACAGCGCCGTGGCCGTCAATCCAAAGGACCCGCGCTACACCAAGTACGTCGGCCGAAGGGTTAAACGGCCGTTTCCGCCTGCGGAAATTCCGATCATCGCCGACGAGCATGTGGATTTGGAGTTTGGCACCGGGGCCTTGAAGATCACTCCGGCGCACGACAAGGCGGACTTTGAGATTGGCCTGCGGCACGGCTTGGAGATTATCGACGTGTTGCATCCAGACGGCCGGATCCATTGCCCGGCCTGCCCGGCCCTCGATGGGCAGGACCGCTTCGTGGCTCGCAAAATGGCCGTCGCCATGCTCGATGAGATGGGCTTGCTGCTCAAGGTGGAGGAATACGATAACAACGTCGGGTTTTCCGAGCGGGCGCACGTTCCCATCGAGCCCCGCATCTCGATGCAGTGGTTTTTGAAATATCCCTGCGTCCAACAAGCGGCCGATGCCGTGGCTAACGGCGACATCAAGTTCCGCCCCGAACGCTGGGCCAAAACCTACGCCCATTGGATGGAAAACCTTCAGGACTGGTGCATCAGCCGCCAACTCTGGTGGGGCCACCAAATCCCCGTCTGGTACCGCAAGGATAAGTTCGCCGCTTTGCGCGACGCCGAGGCCCTCGATATGCACGATCTAACCGCTGGCGACATCCACGTCGGCGTCGATCCCCCGGCCGACCCCGCCAACTGGCTGCGCGACGAGGATGTGATGGATACCTGGTTCTCGTCGTGGCTCTGGCCGTTCGCAACCATGGCGCAGGTCGGCGAGGATTCGCCAGCCCTGAAAAAATTCTATCCGACCAGTGATTTGGTGACCGGGCCGGACATTATCTTTTTCTGGGTGGCACGCATGATCATGGCTGGCTTCCAATTCGCCGGCGGCCTGCCCTTTAAAAATGTCTATTTCACCACCATCATCCGCGACCTCCAGGGCCGAAAAATGTCAAAATCGTTAGGCAACTCACCGGACCCCATCGATCTGATGGAGAGATACGGTGCCGATGGCTTGCGCTTCGGGCTGATGCGCATCGCGCCGGTGGGCAGTGACGTGCGCTTCGATGAAACGTCCGTCGAAGAAGGCCGCAACTTTGCCAACAAGCTCTACAATGCCTGCCGCTTCCGGCAAATGGCCGGAGAGGGTGGCGCAGCGGGGGATCTCGAACAATACCAGTTGCCGCCCTATCACCTCGATATCATCGCTAAACTCGATGCGCTGGCGGCGGGCCTCGAAGAAAGCTATGCCGAATACCGGTTTGGCGAAATCGCCCAACGATTGTATGAATTTTTGTGGAGCGAGTTTTGCGATAAATTCTTGGAAGCGGTGAAGCTCGACCTGCGGGAGAGCGCCACGGCGGAGGCCCGTGCCGCGACGCTGGGGACGTTTGACGCGGTGATGAGCCGTTATTTGCAGCTGATGAGCCCCTATATGCCGCACATCACCGAGGAGCTCTCGGCTCGAATGGGCTACGTTCGGAATGGAGAGTTTTTGATGCAGCAAGTCCTGCCTGCCGCCCCCTTGCTCACCGTCGATGCCAGCAATGCTCAAGCTCACGCCGCCGCCATCTACGAGGCAGCCGGCCGCATGCGCAACCTCAAGGCGGAGTACAAGATGGGCTCGCGCAAGGACCTGCGCTTTGTCATCAAGTCTGCCCCTGCCTGGCTCGCCGGTGAGTCCAAGGTGCTCGCCCTGCTCGTCGGTGCCGCAGAAATCCGCATGGATTCCGCCTACGAGGCAGTCAAGGGCACTCCGGCGGCCGTCACGCCGCTGGGAGAGGTGTATATGCCGCTGGAAGGCCTGATAGACGTGGCCGCCGAGCGCCTTCGCCTGACCAAGGAGATTGAGCGCATCGGGCTGGAGGTGAAAAAATGCGAGGGCAAACTCGGCAATGCCAGCTTTGTGGAGCGGGCGCCACCCGAGGTGGTGGTGCAGGAAACGGCGCGGTTGGCCGAGTGGCACTCCAAACTGCAGCAACTCGCCGAGATGCTCGCGGCTTTGACATGATCGCTTGCCAGTGCTGAATTCAGGGTTAAAATTACCGGTTCGATGACAGATTTCACCAGTATTGAAGGAATCGAGAAGTCTTCACGCGAATTGCTTGAGGCCGCAGGTTTCTTTGATGTCGAAACCCTCGCCAGGGCAGACGTCGAGCCTCTCGCCGTCGAATTGCAGCGCGCCAACCGAATCCTCAAACTCGCCCGACACACACCCACCGCGGCCAGCATTGGCGAGTGGATTGTGGCCGCCCGCAGAATCGTCGGGGTGGAGGATGAGCCAGTGGTCGAGCAGCCCGAGTTGCCTGTGCAGGCGATCCCGGTGAATTACGAGTTGAACCCGACAGTCATGGAGATGTTAGCAGCCGCCCCGGTGGCCATTCCGTTGCCGGCTTCGTATCTGGTGGAAAACCAACTGGCAGTGGCGGATATTCCGCCGGCTATTTTGCTCAACCGTTATTCCGGAGATTTGGAAATCCGGACCAGCGACCGCACGACCACCCGCGAGTCCTCTGCGCGGGTGATGCCGCGTTCGCCGGTAGGCAGCGCACCGCGTTCGCAACAATCGGCTTACGTTCAGTTAGGGGAGAGCGGCCAACAGCGGCTGGAGATTGACACGACGCGGCTGCGCTCAATCGCGGACTTGGAGAAGGTGGGACAGCACATGGCGGTAACCAAGAGCGTGCCGACCACTGACGGCTCGCGGGAAAGTGAGCGGATTGCCTTGATCCGGGCACCGCTGGAAGCGACCAATCGTGGCCGGGATCCTCGCTCTCGCAGGTATGTGCGAGGCGTATTGCACACCCACCCGGTGAGCATGACGCTAGCTGCGGTGATCACCTTGCTGCTCGCACTGCTGTTGCCTCTGGCCATGGTCGCGTCCAGCTTCCTGCTGCTGGCGGTGTTACTCCCGGAGAAGTTCGCCTGGGTCTCACCGTGGCTCTTGGCGCTGCCATGCGGATTGCCGCTGCTGGGCGGCTTGTACTTTGTCTTGGGGATGAACGGGCGCTGCCGGATTTGCACTCAGCGCGTGTTTTTCCACCGCGGCTGCCTCAAAAATTCCAAAGCTCATACGATCTGGGGGCTCGGCCATATCATTCCCTTGTCCCTGCACATCCTGTTGTTCCGCTGGTTTCGCTGCACCTATTGCGGCACTCCGGTGCGCTTGAAAAAATAACCGGAGCGTTCCACCATGTGCAGCCAACCCACCCGTCGAGCCCGTCCGTTCTCACACCTCTGGCCATGCCTGCTGGCGATCGCGTTCTCGGTCGTTGGCTGCGGTTTTATCAATTCCAAAACAAGACCCAAACAACCGCCAACCGCCGAGCAAAAAGCCTTCGGTGATACCGGTATCCCTCCCCAATTGCGGGCTCCCAGTGCCGGCAATTCCGAGGGCTCCGCCGTCACCCCGGGTGGCAACAAGCCGGCCGATCCCTTGGAACTCACCCCGAGGGAGGATATCGTGTTCACCAATCCTAACGAGCCAGACGCCCAGTTGCCCGAACTCGCCGACCTGCTCGCCGCTCCCAAGTCAAAAATCTGGGAGGAAAGTGAGACCATCGCCCGCCGCCGAGCCGGCCGCGAAGGTAAACCGCTGCTCATCTGGTTCACTCGCTCCCAAAACAGCCCGCCCTCCAAAGCCCTCGAAGACGAACTCCTCACCACCAACGAATTTGAAAAATGGGCTAACGAAAAACTCGTCCGCCTGCGGATCGATGACTCAGTCCATATCACTGACTCCGACCTTTCGTTGGATGATGCCCGGACTCGTGAGATAGATGTTAGACACTACGTGGACGAACTCAAGAATCGTTACAAAGTGATGAATTACCCGACGTTGATTCTGCTCAATTCCAGTGGCGAGGTCCTCGGTCGTTATGGCGGCTACAAGCGGGGTAGCGCCGATTTCACCTGGGGATTGCTCAAGCATGGCGAATTGGTGTCCACTCGCGCCTATGTCTCGTGGCGCGAGGTGCTTGAGAAAAAAGGTTATCGCGAGTGGCAGGACCGGCGCGGGCGCAAGGTGTTCGCGAAGCTGGTCGGCTACGCCATGGGCGAGGTCACATTCATCGAGCCCGACGGGACCCGTTCGCGTACCCATGAGAACAAGCTCTCTGATGCCGACCGCGCCTGGCTCGCAAAACTTCAAGCGCCACCCTGACGCCGTTTACGATCAGGCAAGCGTTCAATCATGGTCTTTTCATTTGATTGATTTTCCGTTAATCAGTGAGATAGCCGTGACTGAGGAGTAAGCGCAGCGCTCGAAGATTTGGGGCCAAGGGAGATTATACTGATCTGCAAGAATAAATGAAGCACCTTCTTACATATCTCATCATTGCGACTACACTGTCATCATGTGATGAAACACTTGTAGGATCGGAGAAGGTGCTCTATGCGCGATCCGAATCATTCGACTGCAATCCGATTGAAGAACGGTTTCGCGAGTTACTCAATACACGGACTGATGGCGACATGAACTACCTAAAAATGGCTCTTGTAGGACAAGCTTTTGGCAAGCATCCGGAACAATTCAGGCATTTCTCAAGTGACCTCAAGACTAGGAGAGAGCGGGAATCGTATCAATGGCTTCGTGAATTGGGTTCTGGAGTGTTTGACTATTTTCCGCAGCGCAAGCCCGAAGGATTCGACAAGTTATACAGCGAGGCTACGTGGCTGAAACCAACAAATGCAGAATCGGGTCCCCGTGACTGACTCAGAGAGCCAGCCACGGGTCCCACACCAC
>JBAXCM010000240.1:0-7234 GCA_037141475.1 Verrucomicrobiota bacterium
GGAAAATTCGCGGCGTGGCGCTGCTGCGCTGAACCCTGGAATTTCCTGCTGGTCCAAGACCGTCCATGTGGCACCTCCGTCATTTGAGCCGGATAATTCCAGCGTGTGCGGCAGGCGCTGGCTGTCGTTGGCTACGATGGCGTACGAGGTGACCGGATATTTCCGGCCCTCGTTATACTGGCACTGGATCCAACTCGCAGCGGCCTTGTCCAGCCAGGCGGTCTTGTCATCCCCGTCGAACGCCTTGCTTGCGGCGCAGCCCGGTACCGCCTCGCCCCTGCTGGTGAACTGGCAGGTCCCGGCCCTCCCATAATACGCGGTGTTGAATTTCAGGTTCGTCGGATGCCCTTTGCCGGCTGTCATCAAGTCCTCTAGCGCCGCCTCGACCTCGCGCTTCGGCCGTTTCTGATCTAGCACCAGATAGGAATGGCAGCGATCCTGATCCGGTTGCCATTGGTTCATTCCGGTCTTGGCGTCGGCCAAATTGGAACCGCCGCTGACAACCTGGTACCATGGCGCGGCCCCCCTCACGGTCACCAGACAGGAAACGGGGTCCCAGCTCAGCCGGTCCCCGGCAAAGCCCACTGAGGGATAGTTGACATAGGCCATGGTGAGCGGGTTGTGCTCGGGCATCTCATAGGTGACGCGGCGACCGGAACAAGTGGAACCGCCTTCCCCGTTGAAGAGCACGGGCGTCGGCCAAGTGCCGCAGACTAGGGCGGTGGATGGCGCGTCTGCCATGAAGTTGTATTCCAAATCCTTGTCGTTCTTGCTCTCGAACGGTGGGTATTTCCCGCCCATCACTTCCAGCTTCCTGACCTTGCGCTTGACCAGCGCCACTCCTTCCAGCGGACTGGCGGCATCTGCGGGCGACTTGAGCAGGTTGGCCAGATTGCGCAGCGGTCCGACTGCCACCACGATCACGCTTTGGTCGGGCTGATTGGCCAGAATCCGGCGGTAGAGTGCGACGGCGTCCGGATAGTCCTTGCCGTTTGGAAAGCGGTGTGGGAAGCAGCGGGCGATCTCGTCTGTATAGCATTTGCCATCCTTGAAACCCGGATCCTTGAGCGTGCCAACGGGGATTTCTGGACGACCGAACCAGGTGTTGATGGCATCAAGGGCCGGGCCTATGGTGTCAGATGACACGCAGCCCATGGTGGCGAGCAGTTTCGCCTCTCCCCGCTCGACCGCCCCATGCAGGATGAACAGGGCTCCGACATCATCACAATCGCCACCCATGTCGGTGTCGAAAATAATGTTAGGCGGCTCGGCGGTCCGGCCCGCGACGACAGAGATCGCCAGACAAGCAATCAACGAGAAACTTGACTTTGAATTCATGCGTTTGTTTGCAAAGGAACTGCTTTTCCGGTGATGTTCGTTGGTTGAACCGGTGACCGGACCGGAGTTAGAAAGCAGCAGTTGCCATGAATGCGCGGCCTGCTTTCGTTCACGATCTGGACCCGGGTCGATTGTGGATCGGTCACCCGAGTTGGCAAGGGTTCACTTTGCCTTCAGCAAAAATGCGACCTGTGGATAGGGACGGCAGAAGCGGGGCTGTTCCGCTACGATACTGAACGGTGCAGACGCATGTCGGCCGTCTCTACAAAAAACTCCATGTTCACAGCCGCGCCCAAGCCATCGCCAAATTCCACCGCCTCTGAGCAAGCTGAAGAGTCGCTTCTCGATGCATTCGTGTTTTTCATCCATCATCCAAAATTCAAAATCGGCTCGCCTGCTAGCCACCCCTTTTAGAGTTATTTGGTTGCGCTGTTAGGGGGGTGATCAGGCGCGAGTAACGGCAGCATGGCCTGCGCAAAGCGTTTGCCGAGTTCAATCTGGCTGGCTGCATCGAAGTGCGTGCCGTTGTCGGAGGTCTTGAGCCCTTGTGCCGACGCCAAGGCGGTATGTGGAACGGTCAGGGAGGTGGCCCTTTGGCTCTCCCGCACCGTATCGCGGCGACCGTTGTCATAGACTTCACCGATGACAAAGGGCAGGTCGCGCGCATTCAAATCAGCACGCACACGCTGAATGAACTCGGTCAAAAGCACGTGATATTTGTCGGCGGGCAGGCTGGCGTCGCCTTCGCCCTGATGCCAGGCCATGCCACGCAGCGTGCAAGTATCCCCCCTGGCCTGCAAATCCTTCAGCGCCTGACCGACGAAGCCGATGAATTGCTCGTACAGTTTGCCCTTCTCGCCAGGTGCCCAATCCTTAAGCAGATTGGTGCCGCCTTCCGCACACTTGATGAGCGCCACATTTTTGCCGGGCAAGCCCTCCGCCAAAACAGCACCCAACGAAACCTCCGGCCCGAAGGTTGCGGACGGCAAACCGCCTTGCTTTGCGCCGGGCGTGCCGCTGTAGCCGGGCGCGAGCGGCTTGAAACCGTTGCTCAAGGTCAGGGGACGGTGGAGGCCGCCTGCGCGGAAATTGATGAGCACCTGGGGTTGCGGTCTCGCCCATTGCGCCAGGTCCCCGACCAGGTCCCGCTTCGCTCCGCGGCCGTCCATATTCGATTGCCCTGCCAGCAGGAACACCTCGTAGTGTTCCGCCCGCGCCGTCGCGGCCAGCACCAGCAACCCGACCAGCAGGCCCGCAGTCTGGCGCCTTAGATTATCAGAGAGTCCAGGGCGGCGTTTGCTGATGGGCGCAGTTTTCATAGGGTACCATTGATTCCGAAGAACAAGTCTGTCAGGCGGATCTTCCTAGGTCGTCGAGCCAAGGCAAGCCCTCATTTCGGGCCATTTCCAACCTGGTGTCACGGGCCTATGCGTCTGCCACCCTCCGGTCGCCAGCCGACCTAGCAGGGAGCGCCGCCATCTTGGCGGCAGCATTCGGCATCCTGCCGAATGCACGCATCTGAGAAGCGCCTGAAAAGGTCAGTTCCCGCGTCGCTAAATGAGCATCGCTAGAGTCCTTGAAAAATCAAAGATGTTCTCGTTAGGTTAAATTTCCCTCAAAAAAAGGAAGATGAACCTCGCCGGATTGTCCAAAGAATCAGAGGATCATCAAATGATGGTGACCCGAGAGCGCTCTGAGGTCCGGGTGCTCGTTGAGTCGGTATTGCCCTTGGCGTGCATCCGTGCCAGATATCGGCAAGCCCGCGCCACAACCATAAGGTCTCGACTGGAGAAATGAATACAAAAGAGGTCATTGCAGAACTTGCCATGACGGAATCGAGGAAAACCCTTAGGCTTATCAGCGCCACCTACCATTCCGTCGCCACACATATCACACGCAACTTTTCTCTGTCCCCTATCCTGATAATTTCACGCCGAATTCGGTTGCGATGCGGGTGATGAACGCGTGCTGGCTAAAGGGGGCGTTGGCGCGCCACTCGGCAAGGTGCGCCGCGAGCGGCTTGGTGGCATCGCGGGTGCCGAGTTTGAGGGCCGGCAGGGATTCCCAGCCCTGAGGGGTCGCCTCAAACAGCGGCAATAGTTGCCGGGCAATGACCAGATTCTTGTCGCGGGTCCAGCGCTTGCGCATCTCCTCTTGCTCCGCAGCGAACCACGCAATAAAGGCCGGCCCGTCAGGTATGGGCGGCGCTTCCGCCAGCCGCTTTGCCGCGTAGTCGGCCAACGCCGGCGCATAACTTTTCCAATTCGGATAGGGCGGTTTGGTTTGCCACGTCTGCGCCATGGAGCGCAGGCAGAACAGCGAAGCCGTCTCACAAAGGCATTCTTCCAGCCATTGGTTGGCATGGTTGACGTCGCGCCATGGGTTTTTGGCACCATTGGAATGATCCATCAATGCATGGGCAAATTCGTGCCCGAACTGAAAGGCGAAGCGTGCCCATAAGTTCCCCTCCACCGCTAGGCCGATGACGATGTAGCCATTGGCGGACAAGTCGAAATGGGTGATTGGACACTCGCTGTTGTGATATATCTCAAAGCCCGGCTGCGCAAAACGGGTGTGCTGACAATGCTGCCAAATCCCCTCCGCTGCGGAGCGGAGCACCTGTCCGATGTCCGCCTCGTTGGCTCCGCCAAAGCCATCCAGCCGGATCCGCAGGGCCAGCTTTCGCTCATCCTCTGCCATCGGCGGGGCTGCAGCAGATGAGGTGCCGAATCCGAAGGGTGCAGTTGCTGCGGCGAGCAGGAGGGACGTCAGAAAACTGCGGCGAGTGGGCAAGGCCCGCTGATCCGGGTTTCTCGATTCGGGAAGACCTGCGGCGGGAGGACGCAGCGACGGAGGACTTTGGGAGTTTCGCTGCACGGGACTGGGGGGGATCGCAGGTACGAGGGAACAGGGGCAATCGATCGTCACCGCAAAAATGACCGCTAGCCCGCTTTTGCCAAGCTATTTCGTGGCTGATTATCTCTCTCGGGTGCCTTTCCCTACAGGTTGTGAATGTGGACAACCCGACTCGAAGGGGGCTCTATCGCATAGACCTAGTAAACCTACAATTCCTTGCGGCCATGGTGCAGTTCGTCAGATTTGCAGGTCCTTCCAAATCCGCAAGCACCACGTCAGGCGGATCCTCGGCAAACACGGATTCGTTGAGTGTGTACATGTCACCCGCAATACACCCAAAACCGACCGGTATACTTACTTAAAGTATTTTCCTTATAGTCACAAGCTCTCAACAAATTCAAAAAAATCGCCTCGGCCCGGCCATATTTACTTTTTAAAAAACCTTGCAAATATAAGCATCTACAACTACGTGTCTCGCTGTTAGCCTCTCCTGCGAGGTTCAAGCCGATTCTCCGAACTCTGAACGCCACCCCATGCCGTCGCCCACCCAACATCGTTAAAATATGAACATCCTAAATCCTCGGAGAAACGGGTGGCGAAGACGCAGACCTAAGCGACTGAAACTTAAAATTGGCATGGTGGTGCTCCTTATTGGACTGGCCATTGCCCTCAAGCCGGCCTACCGGGCGTATCGCAGCTATCTGGTGACTCGCAATCTCGAGACGGCCAAAACAGCGGCACTGCACTCGAACTGGGCCACCGCACGGGATAAAGCCCGCAGTGTACTGATGGTCCGGCCTAGTGACTTCGAGGCGTTTCGTATCTGGAACCAGGCCTGCGGAAAACTCGGCGAACCATGGGCCTTCATCGACGCCGCCCGGTTTTTTAAAGACCCCCGGGCAACCCATAATGATCTGCTCGAGGCGCTGCGCCTGATGGCGCGCCAGGCACCGCAGGCGATGACCCTGCGTGCCTTCTCACTTTTACCAGAGGCGCTGGGCAAACAAGCGGACTTTTGCGCCGCCAGCACCCCCTTGCTGGTACGGCACGGAGAGGGAGCCGACGCGGAAAAGCGCCTGCGTGCAGCGATCAGGCCGGACACCGGACCCGCAGTGCGCCTCGAGTTGCTGCGCACGCTTTGCCAACGACCCGATGTCTGGCGCATGGCGGAGGCGAGGCGGATTTTCGCCGACTTCATCGCAGCCAAAGCCGACGAACAGGCGCTGGCGGCCTTGCTGCTGCTTGGAGAAGTTCCGCGGGCTCTCGCCCCGGGCCTCGCCTTGCCTGATCTGCCAACCTGGCTAGCTGGCCAGCCCAAGGCCACGGCCATTCACCACCTCACCGCCATGACGCCCGCACTGGAAGCCCGGCCACGGGCGGCCGATACGCTCTATCAATCAGCAATCGACCGCTTCCTCGCCAGCGATCCAGGGGTGGTCGGTAACTGGCTGATCCTCCATGGCAAGGCCGAATTGGCAGCAAATGCTCTGACGGACCTAGCCCTAACCCGCTCCGACGCCTATCTCACGCGCCTACACGCCTTGCTGCTATTGGCGGATAAAACCGACGAACTCGATGACGCCTTGGCACACCCGCCCGATGCGGTTGATCCCGTCGAAATAGAAATCGTCAAGGCCATCCACGCCACCAAAACCAGCGACCCGATCGCCGCCAATTCCGCTTGGACACGGGTTTTGAACGAAGCAGCATCGAATACTAGGCGCAATCGTTTCATCGAAATCGCTCCTGTCGCCCAACTTTACGGAGCCTCTAATGCGGTCCTCGATGCGTGGGTGGCCGCCTACCGCCTCGGTTGGGGCCAGCTGCCGCTCTTCCGCGATATACTGCCGGTGTTGAAAGACTTGGCAGCCAAGGGCCGCAGCGAGGATCTGTTGACCATCTACGAAACTCTGTGCTACTACGAACCCGCCAACCCCGATTTACTCAATAATTTGACTTACCTCGCGCTGCTGCACGGCGTCATGGCACCGAGCAAAGTGATCACGCTGCAGCTCAAACTGCTGGAGCAAGCCCCCAAGCGGCTGGAATTCAATTCCACTCTGATGCTCGCCGAAATGCTAAACGATCGCCCCACCGACGCGCTTGCCCGGCTGCCGCAGTTATACGAATGCAAGGGCGTGGAACCGATGATGAAACTTGCCCTTGAAGGCTGCGCCCGGGTCCTGGCTGGAGAAACCGAGGCAGGGGTGGCAATCTTGAATAGTGCCGATTGGAGTGGCTTCATGAGGCAGGAAAGAGTTGTTTTCCGAGATCTGTTAGGCAAGTCTAAGCTCACAGGACTGGCCATCCCCGAGCTCAAAATCGAACCGGCAGTGGCCGACCCGGAGCAGACACCGGCATGGCGAAAAGCCATCGAACAACAGCAAAAATTGCAATCTGGAGACGTCTTGCCCCCGTTGCCCCCCTTGCCAACGAACCCGATCAATACTGACCCTGGCAAAACTGACCCTGGCAAAACTGACCCTGGCAAAACTGACCCTGGCAAAACTGGCCCTTGACACCAACCCGCAAGCGGGGACATCTCTTCGTTCATGAGTCCTGCCTCGCTCGTTGTTCGTGCTTGCCTGCATCACTGTCTTGCCGGGCGCGGGCTTGAGACAGGGCAGGACAAAGCCCCCCCAAAATAAGTGAGCCGTGCTGAAGCCGGGCAACAACGGGGGTGAACTCGTCCAATCCAACCGTCACGTCCAGAAGGTGCGGATCTAACTACCACCTCGCAGCAGGAAAGGTGAAAGACTGCCCGCCATGTTTGGTTATTACGCCGATAGACAGCCTTGCGCTTGGATTCGCTTTTGCATGGGCGCAGCGGCCGGAGGCTTGCTGTCACGGTCTGCCGCGGGACGCGGCAGACACGCCATGTGGCGCAGGCATGCTGTCCGCCGGCATTCTTGAGCCCGGTGTTATCTGATCTCTGGCTAAAACAAGGATTAAGCTAGGGGACCCGAGATTGGGGGTTTGCATGGACGGAATTGGTGCTAGATTCGGCCATGCGCACCGCCGTCTATGCAGGTTCCTTTGA
>JBAXCM010000241.1:0-7171 GCA_037141475.1 Verrucomicrobiota bacterium
CCCCTAGCAATATCAGAGCGGCCGCCCCGCCCCGCCGCCGCTTGATCCAACTGTAACCGTCCTCGGCAAGTGCCGGGCGCACCAATTCCGCGCTGCCACCTCGCGGCACCAACTGGCGACCCTCGTCGCCGGAGATGCCCCACTCGCCAATGACCACCGGCACGGCTAACTTCGGCGCCGTTAGATCAACCCGCTGTGGATTGCCAGACGTGGCACCGTATCGGATAGCGACTTCAACGGCCTGCTTTGGATCGGTTCGTGCGGGCAGGGGCACCAGCGTTTCGGTGCCGTCTTGGCGGGCATTGACCGCCTCCCCATCGACCTTGGCCTCCCACAGCACACCGCCTGCTGGCAGACTCATCCGCAGCGTGTTGCGGCCCCGGGATTTCACAAAGAACCGGGCATCGGTGACCCACTCTCCATCGCGCGACACCTGGCTGCTTAGCTTGAGAAAATCGACAACTTGCCCGGCGGTTTCACCGGGCGAGAACCACTTGATTTTGGTGCCAATTTTAAATTCGCGGCCGGTGTATTGCCAGGCCGCCAGCGTGGGGGCACTGCTGAGCAGGCGGAACTCGCCGGGCAGCTCGCTGGGGTCGATGACTAACAATGGCCCCTCGCTTCCGGCCACCTCGAAGTTCACTTGCAGGGGGCTGACGATTTGGACGTAGCCGCGCTCGCCCTGAACACCTAACGGGCGCACCTCGCCTGGTGACAACTCACCGCCTTGCGGATTCATCGGTTGCTCGAAGGTGATCAAAACAGTGCCCGCACCTAACACCGGACGTGATAGTGGCACGACCAGCGTGTTGGCCTCCTTGCGCCAATCGCGACCGACGTTCTGGCCGATCACGTCGATATTGCCGGCATCCGGTGGCACGGCAATTTTCCATTCGGTGGCAGGCGCGCCAACCACAAAATAATTGATCAGGACGCTGCCATAGGACGCGCCCGGTTTGAGCGAGTAGAGGTGGAACACGTCGGCTTGGACGCTTTGGCCGAGCGCCTCGACGGTTAGACCCACCGTCCATGACCCCTCGCGCAGACGGAACGACTGCTGCAAGCCGGGAGTCTTCTTCGGGAAAAATGTGATAGGCACCTCGGCCACACCGGTGGTCTTGCCCGCGGCCAGACGGTAACCGGCGGCGGCCACTGCGCCGACGTAGCCGCGGCGCGACTTCACCCCGGGAAACCCGAGCGGGGCAAGGTCCCACGCGCCGGCCTTGGCTGCCGCGTTTTTTTCCAGCCGCAAACTCAACAACTGACGCCCTGTGAGGGCTTGTTTGAAAATCACCTTGAGGCGGCGCATACCGTCCTTCGTCTCGCTGGCCAGCACATAATCGGCCACCGCCGCGCCACTGGCCGCCGCCACCGCGTGATCGGCCGGAATATCCAGCTCCCACTCGCGCAGCGGGGCCTCGCGGATGTCCAATTCAATCTCGGCAAACACCCGCCGGTCGGTCTCGGCCAGTTCATACACAGTCGTCTCGGTCACCGAAACTTCCGGCATCACTTGGTCCGCCTGTATCGCATAACTGTAATCCGCCGCAGGAAACCGATAGGCAAACACCTGCCGCAACTTCTCGTCCACTCCGCCGGGATATTGCCCAGGTGCTAACTGAATCAGCCCCTTGGCCTCTGTCACTTCTATCCTAACAGCCCCATCGTTAGCCACGCGCAACCAGCCGCTATGGCGCAGCACGCCCACCGGTGCCATCCGCAATGCCGCAGTGCGGAGAGGAAAGCCGCCCAGTGCCGCTTGCGACTCGATGACCACGCGGCCCGTGCCCTCAATCGGCTGGTTCAATTTGATTTCGAGTCGGCGCGCGCCCTTGTCGTCCTTCACCGTCCAACCTAACACCGTCTCGCCGGATACCGAAAGGACCTCGCCGGGGCCGTCGAGAGTGAGTGCCAATTCCGCCAGTTTGCCTTGCAGCACGCGCAGATCGAGCACCGTGAGTTGCCTCAGCAAGCCACTGCCGACCCTCACGTCGGTGGTTTCCGTGCTGGAAAAAAACAATGCGCCATCCACCACGGCGTCGGCCACCCGCCATGCCATGGCTGCAGCACCGCTGGCCGGCAGGAACCCGCTCCACAGGTCGCCGGATGGTTCCGGCACCACCGGCAGGCTGCGGTTGAATTCCACACCCTTGCCCAAACCCTCGAGCTGGAGCGGCACCATCACTCCAGCGGGCAACCTGAAATTGAGCATCCGCCAATCGCCCTTGCGGGTCACTGGCACGTCAAAATCCACCGCCACCGGCAACTCACCTGCATGCTCCGCCACCAAGTCATACACATAACTGTCCTTGACCGGCCGCAGCACGACATGCCAACCGTCGCCGGCCACCCCGCCCGCCAGTGCCACCCCGTCAAACAATTCAAGTGCCGAGCCGTCCGCCGCCGATCGAGCCTGACCGGTTAGATGAAACGACACACTGTTGCCGTCCTCCGCCGGCTTGCCAGTCAAACGCGCATCGATCAATTCCAGACCCCTTGCGCCAGAGCCACCCGGTGCCACCTGCACCTCCACCGCCGCCGCGTCCGATCCGACGAACTTGTGAGCATCGGCCGGTTCCACGGGACGCAGGCCATCCGCTTTGGTCACCTGCAGCGCCACACCCGGATCCACCGTGATGGCCAAATCGAGCGCCAGACTGGTGGCCGTGCCCGGCGTCGGCAACACCAGCGTCGCAGCTCCGCCGCCACCACCGGCAAAAACAAAGCGTGTCTTCACCAACACTTTCAACTCCGCCGGCAATTTCGCATCTTTGGCCTCGGGCAATACCGGGCGCAGATCCAGGAAGCGTGCTCCGCCGGCATCCACCCGCAGCGACCAATCGCGCAAGCCTTCACCAGTGACCGCCGTCACCTCCCCCGCACCGCTCAAGCCTAACGACAGCACCTCGGGCCGTCCCTGGAGCACCCGGAACGCCAGTTGCTGGTCACTGGTCACATCAGCCAATCCAACCCGTGCCGTCACCGCCGCACTTGCCGCAAAAAATAGCGGTGCCTCCTTGACCGCCGGTTGCCATGGCATCAGCACCAGTGGCTCCTTCACTTCCTGACAAAATCCGAGCGGGGCGAGTAGCAGTGTTAGATATAGGATCGTTTTCATATAAGAGGGTATCTGGTGAGTATTCGTTGAAGTGCATCGCGGCGGTCTGTGACGGTCATTGCCCATGATTGGCTTGTAGCGGCGGTCTGTGACAGTCGCTGCCCATGGAGCGCATTGTAGCGGCGGTCTGTGACGGATGGCATCAATGGCGAGCCATTCGCACGGCGCTCACAGAGCGCCGCTACAGTTCGTCCGGCCTGAAGCGAAACTGACAAACCTTCCATCCGCTGCAATTTCCTGCTCATCCAATCCAACAATTCGCACGCCGCCTCATACTTGGATTTCGCATTGCGATAGACCGGGTGCCCCTGTTGCGCGTCCAATCCAGAAAGCCGGACAGACGCGGCTGCCTTCATTTCCTCAAGCCTGCGAATGAGTTCTTCAACCTCCTCATTCAAGCTCTGCGTCATCGCGGCCAGTCGCTCATTCACCCGCCTGCGCTCCACTCTATTCGGAGCCACGATATGGCGAACTGCCAACCACTCCGGATACCACACCGCCACCGGATTGTCCGGTACGACGACCTCAGCCGCATGCCGCACCCATGCATCGCCCTCCAAATAGCGCAACCCGTTGATCGCCCGCTCGATCTCGATCAAATCCCGGTCCGCCGTGGAAACAACCTCCTCCTGGTGGTCAGCCCCGACATCCGCAGTGCCGTCTTCGCCTTGATAGGTCACCCCCTTGGCCCGGATGATGTTATCGAGGATCTTCTGGCTCTCTGCCACCACCTCTTGCTGTTCGCGCAGGGCCCGGCGCAATTCCTGAATTTTTGCAACCGAAACCGCCCCACCAGCATGGCTGATTCGTACCGGTTTCGGCGGCCCGAGGAACCAACCCTTCCACAGTGCGATGCCCGTCAGCAGGAGGCCTGCCACCATCACCGATCCCAGGACCAGCCTATGTATCATCCGTGTCATCAGTGGTTTCAAATTCTGCAGCCAGGCTGAATGTCAGGCACTTTCTATCAGACCATAGCCTACAACTTATCCACCATTTCCAACATTTCCGCCACCCGGCGGCTGTTGGAGTAAAACTGTTTCACGGTGGCGCGCGGGGCGACGAATTGTTTGAAATCGATCGCCTCGGCTAAGGGTCCGCCGCGGAGTTTTTCGGCGGCCAGTAGAGACAGCCCTGCGAGTTGCAGCGAGGGCGTGGCGCGATCAAACGCCGGCGCTGCGGGATCGTAAGGGATCGTCCACGTGCGTTCGACCATGCGGCCGCTGGCGGCATCGCGGAAGCGCAGGCTTGCCTCGCCGAGTTCGCCGCTGCCCTCGGCGAGCGGTTCCACCTGATAGAGCGCGACCCCGGCCTCTTCGGCGGCGAGTTCGGCGGCGTCCACCGCGTCGTTGCGAAAGTCTTCGGTCTTGAGCCGGTGTTCCTCAAAGCCTAGCAATTTGTAGCGACCGACCCGCTGCGGGTTGAAGCGCACCTGGACCTTGACGTTTTCGGCGGCCGGGCGAAACGCCCCGGCGAGCTGCCGCGCAAAGCTGCTTCCGGCATCCGTCTCGGCCCCCACCACACAGTAGCGACCGTTGCCATGACGGGCGAGTTCTGCTAACAATTGGTCGTTGAGGTTGGTGGTGCCGATCCCGGCGATATCAAAGGCCAGGCCTTTCTGGCGCATCGCGGTCACCTTGTCCGCAAGCCTCGACGGGTCGGCATCGCCGAGGTTGGCCGCGCCGTCGGTGAACAATACGATCCGGTTCTGGGCTCCGGCCGTCTGGTGGCGAAGCGCCATCTGCTCGCCCAATTTCATAGCCTCTTCCAAATTGGTGCCGCCCTCGCTGGCCGCCTGGTTGACCAACTCACTGAGTCTTGCGCCTTGGTCGCCAGCGAGCCCGTCCGCTAACAATCTCGGACTGCGCGAAAAACCGATCACCGTCACCAAATCGTTCTTGGTTAGAAGTCCAGCCAGTTGCTTCAAAGCCAGTGCCATCGCCGCACGGCGGTCGTCACGGGCCATCGAGCCGCTTTGATCAACTAACAAGGTGAGACGAAGCGGTTGGGCGGCGCTGCGTCCGGCGGCACCGGTGCGAACAGCCACTCTAACCAAGTTTCGGCCGGGAATGACCGGGTGGGCCGCCTGCTCGACGCGACCGGCCACCGCCTCGTTAGGGCCGGGTGCCGGGTCGCCGTAATCCACCGCATTGTAAAACTGTTCGACCTTGATCGATGATGGCTCCGGCCGTTCGCCACGGGCCATGGACGCTTGGGCCATCTTAAACGAGATATCGCTGATGCTCAGAGAGAACGTCGAGTAGGGAACATCGGCGGCAGTGGCTTCCGACGCGACGTCGGCCACCACTTTTTGGCGTGCCGCTTCATTGTCTGGGTTCCACTCGACGGCCTTGCCGAGCCATGCCTTGGCCTCGTCATTTTTGCCGTCGTTGATGGCGTCGTTGGCGAGGGCGACTGCCACATCGCCGAGGGATTTGCGCAGAAACTCTCGCCGCTCCTTGGTGGCCGGGGCATCGGGCAGCAACTCGAGACCCTTCGCATAGTTATCATACGCCTGTTGATAGTTGTTCTTGGCATAGGCATCCCGAGCTTCGACAAGATATCTATCGGAATCCACCTGCGCCGTTTGGAGACGGCTCTTTTTAAGCTGCACAAGGTCGGACAAATCAGCCGACTTTTGCGCTTCAGGAGATACTTTATCCTGGCGGGGTATAACCTCCTTGAGTGTTCCGTTAGTGACGGTTGCATCACCGGCCTGGGCTTGTTTCTCGGCAAGGGCCAATTCCTTACCCAACACTTCCGCATCATGACTGGCGGGCAACATCGCTGCAGACATCGTTGCTGCGGGGGGCGTTGCCGCAGCCTTCGCCTTGCCGTCAAACTCACGGATGATCTCAGAGGTGGATTTTGCCTCCGGGGTCTTGGCTGGCGCTTCGGCTAGTTCATCGGCCGGTGCCTGCCCTTGCCCGCCCATATCCACTTCCTCGAGCAATACGGAGCGCGAATCTTCATTCTCCTCGTCCCGATTTGCCAGGCGTCCATCTCGATCAGCGTCCTTGGCGGCAAAGAGTTTGCCATGAATCGGCAAATCTCCCAAGGTGGGAATGGCAATATTTTTTTCGCCGGCGCTCGCATGCTTGGCGGGTTCGGGCACGGCTTGAAGCGCGTCTATCGAGTCGCTCAGCATCAGGTGGCCCTTGTCGCTGCGGCGCTTGCCCCCGGCATCCTTGGTGGCATCTGTCGGGCCGCCCGCCATGTCTTTCTGCAAGCCCCAAATGGCTTTGGCGGGACTATTCGCGGGGGCTGGAGCTGGTGGGGCGAGCGGTGGCGGTGGCTCGACCGGCGGTGGCTCGACTGGTGGTGGCTCGACCGGCGGTGGTTCGACTGGTGGCGGTTCGACTGGTGGTGGTTCGACTGGTGGCGCACTCGGCGCAGGAGGCAAAGCCGCTTGCGCCTTAGGTAACTCGGGTACCGACTCAACAGTCTGAGGCGCAGGTTCTTGTGGGCTAATTGGATCCATCGTTAGATCAATTGTCACCGCTGATGCTCGGGGCGGAATCTTCGGACTTGAGAATAAAACCAACATCACCAACAGGATCACCACGGCCTCAGCCACTAGCGCCTGTGCCAGTGTCGAGACAACAGCCGATCTTTCGGTCACGACAACCTCAGAAGTAAACTCCATGAAATTGCGACCCTTACCGGACTGCTTTATTGTGGGCTGCCAACGAAATTTGCGTAGCACCACCGTTTTTGATGGCATCGACCACAATCATCACGCTCTGCAGCGAAACAGATTCTGCGCCATCTATCGTGACTGCGCTGGCTGCGGCCTCGCGGCCTTTCAGTAATTCAGTCAGTTGGCCTGCCGTCAGGTTTTTACCTTCTACATAAATATTGCCGTTGGCCTCGACTTCGACAGTCACCTTGGGGGCGGGCGTCTGCACTACAGTTGAGCTTGTGGGTAACTTCGTCACATGCCCGCTGGTCGGCACCATTTTTAGTGCGATCATGACAAAAAATACTAATAAGAAAAGCATAATATCAATCATCGGAATGATTTCAATACGCGGCTTTCTTTGGTCGAGATAT
>JBAXCM010000242.1:0-7128 GCA_037141475.1 Verrucomicrobiota bacterium
ACCGCCCACCACTCTGGCCAGATGAGATCTCACCCAAATAACAGAGTAGAGCTATTCGGTGCAATTCGTGGTTTGAACTTCTGCTTTTGGATTTATCGCAACCTTCGGAGACGCGCCTCCCCGGCAGTGTCTTGCTTCTAACATTTCTGGACGTGGCTGGCAGCCATGGGCATGTTGCGCGCCATGGAACCCACCCCCACAATCCCCGCCACGCCGGCCAAAGTCAGCAGCCATTTCCGATTTCATGCGCCACACGTGCATTTGGCCCCGGTATTTGGCAACGATTGGTTTGCGCTCAAGGCAGAGGCATTTGCGCGGTTTTTCGGCACGCCGGTATTTTTGGTGGCCCAAACGGTCATTGTAGGCGTCTGGATCGCCCTCAACACGATGGGCGTTTTCAATTTTGATATTTATCCATTTATTTTGTTAAATTTGGCATTCAGTCTTCAGGCGGCGTATGCGGCGCCGTTGATATTGCTGGCACAGACGCGGCAGGCGGACCGCGACAAGGTGCACGCAGAAGCGGATGCGCAACACCGCGAGGCGCTAGCGCAGGCGAGTGAGCAACGCCAGGCGCTCGCCGTCTCCCAAACTGAGACGTTGTTAGGATTGATGCGCCAAAATACGGAACTCACCGAGGTGACCCGCGCCCTGAGTGAGCGAATCGAGTTGCTCACCAAGGAAGTTCACCGCCACATCATCGCCAAGGACTGAGCCCGGCCTCACTTCGTTTCGCAGGCCTGCATCACCGTGCGGAAGTCCACATCGTTGCGTTGGGCGAGGGCTTCCTGCACCCCGGCGAAACAAGCCAGGATCCGCTGGTAGTCCGGATCTGTGGCAGAGGCGAAGTCGCCCATGGCCAATGGCACGGCTAGGAACGGGTTTTTCTCAGGGTGGTCGAGCCGCACGAAGAACGTCTTGGGCAGCTTGATACCACGGCGGGTCGCAACCTCCTTGAGCACGTCATCCAAACCCTTCGGAAGGATTTGGCGGCAACCGCGCAGCTCGGACTGGCGCGATTGTGAGGTGCCATAAAAGGGCACGTTCAGATCGATCCACATGAGGATCCTCAGTCGTTCGTCAGCTGTCAGGGCGACGCGCGGTTTCCCCTTGTCATCAGGGTGGCCCGAGATGACGACATCGGCCAAGCGGCTCACTGGCGACCCCCAACTCTTCGGTGCAGTTTGCAGGATGTTAGACTCACAGCCATTGAATGACGGGATCCACGAGGTGTACGGGTTTTTGCCGAAGCCGGCCATGCCGCCGCCGGCATCGCCACCGTGCTCGGCCTGGGTGCCACGGCGCGCAAGATTTTCATAGGCTACGTTGAAATAGTCGCTGCGATCGCCACTCAGGTCGAGCGCCGCTTTGTCATCGTGGCAGCGCACGCAGTTTTTATCGAGCACGGGTTGGACGACCTGTGCAAAGCTAAAACCATCGCGGCGGCCCCATGTTGGCTCGGTGAGTTCCTGCACGGGGCGGGCTGCGGCGATGGAATGGCCGCCTTGCGATCGGGCTGGCGACACATAATTGCGGTCGGCATGACAACCGATGCAACTCTGGCACTCCCCGGGCATGAAATGGGTGAACGTGCGCATCCGTTGCACCGCACGGCCTTCCCCATCTAACGGTAAAAAATACAGCGGCACTCCGGAGGGCACCTTGAAATGCGCCGAACCGTCCGCCTCCACATCCGCAAACCCCCACACCCGCTTCGGTGCATACGTCGCACCACAGGAAACCACCGGAAACTGAAACCCAAATTGACGCTGGTCCACCGATGAACGCATATCTTTTTCCATCTCCTGCACCACCGCTATTCGCTTCACCTCGCCCGGCTTCACCGCATCCCCCAAGCCAATGGTCACATCATGCATCACTACCGTGGCCCACGGCGCAGCTGGCGTGGCAATGTGCGCCGGTTGCGATGAGCGTGGCATCGCACGGCTGCGCAGCGGTTGGGCCGCGTAAAACCCTAACCCCTTGTCTGGATCGCACAGCGCGGCGTTGATTGTGCCGGCATAGTCGCGCAGCAAGACCCGGCCTTCCCGCGACACCAGATAGAACCGGGCGTCCAGCGGCACCGGGCTCTCGTAAGGCCCCCGCAGCGAGTTGCCAGCCCCCGCATCCTCCACCGGGCCAACAGCAACATCCGGTGTTAAGTTGCGGATCGCCTCCTGCGCGTTTCCACCCTTCGTTAGGTCAAGCAGTCCGATCGCACCGCGGCAGGGGCCGTTGTGACTGGTCATCACGCAGAGGATTTTGCCCGGCAATCCCGGGATATCCTTGGCCTCCATGAATGTGGCGGGACACAGGACCCGATTGCCAAAAACCCCAGCCAAACCGGTGCCATCGGGATTGACCGCCCACAACGATTGAATCGGGATGGCTGGCCGGTCCACATATTCCCAGCGGCTGTATAGGATGCGCCCGTCCACCATGATCGACGGCGTGAAGTCCGTCAGATAGTTCGCAGAGAGCTTCAACACGTTGCGGCCATCGCCATCCGCCCGGTACAGCACCGGCGAGGTGCTCGTCCAACAATAGGCAAAGGCTGGTTTGCGGTCCGACACAAATGCGATGCCGCCATCCGGCAGCCAGCAGGCGTTCATATTGTTAGAATCATGATCGATCACGCAGGTTAGGCCACTGCCATCCGCGTTGATGCGCCAGATTTTGAATGGTTCTTGCATCGTGCGTTTCCAACTGAAGAGCACCTGTTTGCCATCGTAGGAAACCTGGCAATCCAAAATCACCCCGCCGGAGGCATCGACCATGCGGGTGGGTTTGGCCTCGCCGGGTGCCAGCGTGTAAAGCCCGCCGCCGGGTTCCAGTCCTTCAACGTGATAGGTATAGACGTGGCTCGGGTTCAGTGGTCGGCGCTGGACCATGACCAGTGAGTTGATCCCCAAATCCTTGAGCAAAAATGCGGCCTGCGGCTCATCGGCTCCCGTTTGAGGCTCTGCAGCTCCAGCAACTTGCAAGGCGACGGTCATCGCCACGATCCAAACGATGTGGTGCAGGGTCCGGCCAAGCATCCGTAGTTCTGCCAGACCTCGGTTAGGATGGCATCCGGCGAAAATCGTCTGCGCACCAGGAAGTCGCGCTACCGTGGAATCCGCTCGTTTTTCACCCGTTCCAGAGGGTTGCTGATGAAAACCGGCACAGAGTGGGGCAGGATGGATCATTGTGTTAGAAATGCCTGGGTTGCTTCGCAGGCATTGGGTTTCTACGCTCATGTCGCAGCATCCTTTCAACCTGAGCTCGACAATTTGATTGATGATTGATGATTGATGATTGATGATTGTTGATTGTTGATGGGTCAGTGGGCTTTCATTCCAGCTCGATTTGTGCTGCTCAGGAAAATCGCGATGAGTTCATCATGATGCAAGGGTCGCTTGCCTTGCTAGACATCTTGTTTTGCAGATGTTCTGGGGGGCTCGTTTTCGATTCATCATGAGCGATGACGCTTGTTGGGATCCGCCTTCCGGCGATGCAGACGGAAAGGCCGGGAGTGTGTCGGACTCCCGGCCTTTCGAATCATTGGTTCAACCAGCGCGATCTCTCGGCCTGCTTTGAGAGGATATCACTGCGCTGTCACTCTCAGGAAGAGTTTTGGATTGGTTAAGAGAATGTCATCGAGCGTAACCGGAACCGACTCAACGCCGTCACCTGTGGAAGTGGCAGTGCCTTGGGTCGTGTGGTCCGAGTACCAATTCAGGAGGTTCGTAGAGTGCCAAACGGTGTAGGTGAGACCGGTGTTACTCGTTCGGGAATAGTTGAATGTCTTGCCTAGCAATGGGCTGAGCGGATTGACCGAAGCACCTGAGGTTGGGTTGAGCCCGAATGCGTATTCCGCGAAGTTGCTCATGCCGTCCCCGTCCAAGTCTGCGGTTGGGTCTGATAGATCGTAGCCGCTGTATTTTGTCGTGGCCCAATCGCTGTAGCTGAGCACCGAGGCGATATACTTGTTGGTCAGGTAGGCCGTCATGGTGGTTGCTTCATTGCTTGACAACACATGATCGTAACAGATGATTTCTGCCACGTCGAAATCGACGGTTCCCACATCTGCGCCCTTGCCGATTTGATAGTTAGCGGGAGAGCGGGCACCGCCATAGGTTGTGGTGTTCACGTCAATCTTGAGGATCATGTATTGGTTGATGGGCGGGATATGGTATCCAACATTGGCGCCGAATTGAGGGGAGATTGGAGCTCCATTCTTTGAAATGGCGACCGGTGGTGGGTCGGCCCAGAAGCAATCGTTGTTTCCGGCCATATCATAGATGCGCCAGTATCGGAAGTCCCCGGCACCCGTGAATGTTGAATCAGTGGGTCCCATAAAACAGCCGCTGTTACTCCAAGTGGTGCCAGGTGCTTTGAGCACAAGATATTGCTCGGCGGTGAATAGCGCACCTGGCACGTTGAACCAGCTCGTCCTGAATTGAATCGCCGGTCTGCCATTGAGTTGGTTCAGCGCCAAGGTGGGCGTGCCGCCGCCCCGGGTTGCGTAGTGCCCCAACCCCGATTGGTCGGCCCAGCTTTGAACCACCCCGCCGGATTCCGTAACGCCTTGGCCCGCGTCGTACCAACAAGCCAGGCCGTTATTGACGGGCAGCACTGGCGCGATGACGATAATCGACTGCGATACCTGCGGTGCAGCGTTGTAATACTCGGGTAGTTCGGCTTGGTTGGCGAGGATTTGCGTCGTGCCAACCGCCACGATGGTAACCGTGCCACTGGCATCCACGGTCGCCACATTCTCGTCGCTGCTGGAATACGTCACAGGATTGCCAGAGGGTTTCGTCGTTGTTGCCGGATCGGCAAACGGGGCTGCATCCGATCCTCTAACTAGCCTCGAACCCAACGTCAGGGTGAGGGTCTGGTTGGCCATGGATATCGTTAGTGGCTGATTCACCGGAGGGGCCGGATAGAAGTTTCCGTCGCCGGCTTGCGTGGCGGTGAGGGTCACGTTTCCTGCTTTCAGGATCGTCACGGTGGTGCCAGAGACGCTTGCCACCGATTCATCAGAGCTGGCAAAACTTACCGGCAGGCCCGACTGACTGGCGGTGGCACTGAGTTGAAACGGCGCATCCCCATACGTCTTGGATGGCAATGATCCGAATGCGATGGCTTGGCTGGCCAAACCCGACGTGGCAGCCCCGCTCACCTCATTGGAGGCAGCACCTTCTCCGATGCTGTTGACGGATTTAACCGCGTAGAAATAAGGTGGGGCGGCAGCAGTTGCTGTTAGATCGGTGAAGGTGACCGTTCCTGCAGCCAGTGATGTGATAGGTGTTGGGTCATAGACGCCGGAGGCCCTACCGCGGTACACGTTGTAGCTTGTGGTGCTATAGGTTGCGGTCCAATCCAACTTGACGGAATGGGGCAATGACGTAGCGGCCAGGGTGGGTGCAGACGGTGGGTTAACGAGGGGGTAGTTAGCGGCGGTGATTGCGTATTTGTCAGCGAGGTATCGGCCGACTTTTTTTTCATCGTCTGAGGACAAGATCGAATCGTAGCCGATAATTTCGGCGACGTCGAAGTTGATATATCCCACATCCGCACCTTTGCCGATTTGGTAAGTGCCTGCCTTGCCGGCATTGGTTTTTGCGGTGGTGTTGGCGTTAATCTTGAGGATAAAGTATTGAGCATTAATTTCGGGCGGGTGGAGGGGATAGATGAAATTGTTGCCGGTTTGAGGTGCGATGACATTTCCATCTCTTGAGACGCCCAATGGGTCCGGATCTCTCCAGAATCCAGCATAACAGCCCGGAGCGCCAGACCATGTGCCACCAAACATATCATAGATGCGGTAGGTCCCGTCGCCAGCTGGACCCATGAAGCAACCTCCGCCGGTCCAGGTGGAGGTTGGTGATATCATAACTAGATATTGTTGTGCGGTGAACAGGGCACCGTCACAATTGAAATGGCTGGACCTGAGTTGAATCGCTGGCCTGCCGTTGACTTGGTTCGTGACCAGGGTTGGTGAACCGCTGGCTTTTCTGGCGTGATGGGCGTTGCCAGACAGGTCATTCCAAGTGGTGACCACCACGCCATTGCCACCGGGGGTGGCGCCATTGGCGGCATCGTACCAGCAGGTTAATCCGCTGGAGACGGGCGGTGCTC
The DNA here is from genome assembly GCA_037141475.1 of Verrucomicrobiota bacterium. Lineage (GTDB taxonomy): Bacteria > Verrucomicrobiota > Verrucomicrobiia > Verrucomicrobiales > Akkermansiaceae > Luteolibacter. Next base: position 6,127 of record JBAXCM010000242.1, read on the forward strand.
CGGCCATCACCGTCAAGGTTCCGTTGACTGTTGTGAAACTGTAGTTGGCAGCGGACAGACTGCCCGGGGTGCCGGTGATCGGGAAAGAGCCCTCTGTGGCGGTTCCATCGGGAGCCAAGGGACAGGATAGATCCGGCACTCCGGTGATCCCCGCCGAGGAGGCACTTTCGCCATTTTGGTAGCCAGTGATTTTGTAGGTGAACAGCGGGTTGGCGGTCCCCGGAGCACGAACCTTGTTGTCTGCCGTCACTGTCAGCACCGCTTGATTGACATATTGTGACAGGGTGGGGGAGTCACTTGCCAGATACTGGCTGGAGCCGCTGAAGTGCGCAGTGACCGAGTAGGTGGTTGCTGTTAGAAGACCGGGGTTATACTTGGCAATGCCGGTGCTGGCATTGACCGCTACCGGGCTGCCTAGGGGATTGCCACCGGCATAAAATTGCACCGTTCCACCGGATGGCGGGTTCGAGCGAGCGTCCAAAACCGTGGCCGTGTACATCACCGCTTGAGGGTATGTTGAGGGATTGGCGGATGAATTCAGCGTGGTGGTGGTGGCGACGGGAGTCGTCACCGTGAAAGAGGTGAGATTGCCCACGGAGCTGGCGGTGGCGGCTACACTGTCGGTGACGGTGGCGTAAATATGGTAGGTGCCGTTGGACGGACTGCCAATCGCCTGGTCAAAAGTAGGACCGGAGCCACTCTGGGTGCTGCCAACTTGAACCAATCCGCCGCCGGCGGTATCGGTGAAGAATTTGACTTGATAGGGGGGTGTGCCGGACAGGACTGCGGCCGTCGCTGAAATTGGCGATCCGTTGGGAAACACCTGATTGGCCGTTGGGCTTGCGACCATAACCGCCAGAGCCAATGATGCGTAGGGATATCGGACGATGACGACGCCGGAGCCGCCGTTACCACCGGCGGGCGTGGGGTTATAGCTACCACCGCCGCCTCCACCGCCCGTATTGGCAACGCCACTGGCTGCCGTCACGTTTGAATTCGGGG
>JBAXCM010000243.1:0-7109 GCA_037141475.1 Verrucomicrobiota bacterium
GGCCGGGACCCGGCCAGTGTTCGTCGCTGATGAGGATAGGGGTGCCGCCGCCTTCGAGCATCGGCTTGCCAGACTGGTCGAGAAACGGCCCGAGGGCATTGTGAGATCGTCCAACCACCACTTTGTAGTCGCTGGCGGCCCCGTTGCAGCAATGGTCCCAGGAGGCAAACAAGTAATACCAGTCATCATGCTTGATCACATAGACACCCTCGATCGGAGCCTCCGGCACGTCTGCGGCCCGCATGGCGATGGGGATGATGGCAGGTTTGCTAGATGCGGGTTTGCCGGTTTTCGGGTCGAGCTCCACCGCCTTGATGCCGGACCAGAATGAGCCGAAGAACAAGGTCCAGTGGCCGTCGGAGGCGACAAACATGGCCGGATCGATGGCGTTATAGTCGCACTTGCCGGGAAGCGACTCGAGCACCAGTCCACGGTCGATCCAGTGGTTATCGGGGTGGCCGGGTTCGAGTCTGCGGTTGACAGCGAGTCCGATGACGGAGCGCTGACTGCCGAAGCTGGAGACTGAGTAATAGAGATAGTAGAGGCCGTCATGAAAGGAGATGTCAGGTGCCCAAATTCCCTCGCTGGCAGGTACAGCCGTCTTGGCCCACGCTGGCACATCGGTGGCAAATACCCGTCCCGCCCGATCCCATTTGATGAGGTCCCCACTGTGGATAATCTTTATCCCTTTGCCGGTCGCAAACGCATACGTGCCGGTGTCACCATTGTGACCGGTCACAGCGCTCGGGTCGGCGGCATCGCCAAACGCGCTCTGCGCCCGGCCCGGGCAACAGGCGAACAAATATAGGCAGGCACTGGCTAGATATAGGGTGGATTGGTTCATGGCAGGTGATCGGCAGGCACGCCGAGAGTGTGAGTCTTGAAGGTTGTGTCTGTGGCGGGATCGGCATACGGAGTGTGCAAGAAGAGGGTTGAAAACTTGGTTAGATAGGTGTTCCATTTCTCGGCGCTGGTAATTTCGCCTTGGCCTTCCCAGCCGAAGCCAGCGAACCAGCGGATGCTTCCGTTGTCGTCGGTGCGAGCCAGGCACAAGGCTTGGGTTTGGCCGGGAGGAGTTGTGCGGTTGAACATTTTCACCACGCATGAGGGGTTGATGACAACGGCGGTGCCGAGGCCGTAGCCCTCGTGATTTTCCCAGATTTGCATAATGCCTGTGGTGGGGGAAAACTGGGTATTGTTGGTTTTTTCCTGTGGCATCAGGCCGATGGCAACTTCAAGCTTGGAGGGAATCCCGTCGAGGGTGAAACGCGCGTCACATTGATAGAGGCGCTGGCCCATGATGAGGGTGATGCGTTTGGTCTCGCGCAAGATTTTCCCATTCAGATCGCTGGCATAGTCCAATTCGAAGGTGACGCGTTGCGGGGTGTTCTCGATCATGCGCTGAGCGACAAACGTTTTGGAATCATGGAGATTGCCATCGACCCAGACCGAGATGCCGCCGCATCCGCGACTGTCGCCCACCTTGTAACCATCGTAACCCTCACCGTGATCCTGATGGTATGACTTGGCGGCTTTGCTGTAAGACAACTTGATGCGATCTTGCATGTACCACTTGTCGATGATCGGATAGGGAACGCGTTTGAACCAGCAATCGATGCCGCTGTTTTCGGGGCCGTGGCGGAGGGCCGGGCCATAGGCGCGGAACGCCACCAAGTCGTTTTCCCAAGCAAAGTCGTCGGAGCGCTCGGGAACGAAGCGGGCGAAGGCACGCGGCGCGGCGGGCAGGAAGTGGTCCGGCAACGTCACGCCCTTGAAGGAGGCGAGATTCAGGCGTTGCTTGGCGGGCTCAAGCATGCGGATAATCTCGGCCCCTGCCAGCAGATAGGCTCCGGTGCCATATACCTCCGTCGAGTTCGGGCCGGTGTCCTGCTTGTCCGGAGCATCTCCAACTTTTTGCACATAGCCGAGCATGCCGGATGGCTGGATGTTGTTAGTCAGTGCCTGATAGCCTTTGAAGATCATCGGATTGAAGGTTGCGGCGGGCAGCAATCCGCGATTGACACCCCAAGCCATGGCGTACACGAAAAATGCCGAGCCTGACGATTCGCCTTGGGGGTCCTGAGGATCCAGCAGGCTGGTTCGCCACAGGCCGTCAGCATTCTGGAGATTTCCCAGTGCGTGGATCATGTCATGATAGAGGCCGAGATATCGCTCGCGTGATGGATGATGGGCGGGTAGAAAATCCAGCACATGGGTCAGGCCGGCGATGACCCATCCGTTGCCGCGTGCCCAGAAGACATTTTTTCCGCTAGGTGTGTGTTTGGTGAAAAACCGGTCGTCGCGATAGAACAGGTGATGGGTGGGGTTGTAGAGAGCGTCGGTGGTGGTCCACCATTCGCGGTCGGCCCAGTTGAAGAACTTGGGATCTCCTGTTAGATTGGATAGGTGAGCCCAGACTGGGGGCGACATGAACAGGGCGTCGCACCAGCACCAGGTGAGGGAGCCGCCGGAGATGGATTTAGGAGGGATATTGGCGAGGGCGGCGAGGAGATTATCGAAGTGATTGATGCTAGGTTTGAGCATGGCCGGATCCCTGTCGATCTCATAGAGGCTGAGCCAAGCTTGGAGCACCGCGTGGTCATCGGCATGAGACACCCGTGGGCCCGGACCATAGTCAAGCTGGTGGCCGAATTGCTTGAGCGCTTCGAGGTAGCGGGCATCGCCGGACACTTGATGAAGACTTTCGAGGCCGAGGAAGAATGGTGCCTGGGTCCAATCGTGGATTGGATGAGGCGAGGGGTTGGCGAGTTGCCAGTCCGCCACCCGGCGCATATCTTTGAGGACGGTCTCGGGTGCGGGGTTGGCGGCGGCGAGTTGTGAAAAGGTCGCTAGCAGGAGGAGCAGGCATGTTCTCCAAACCGGCGGAATTGTCGGCAACGGATATTGGGGGATACAGTGCATCGGATTTTTGCGGTTGTGCTCATACACGGCAAGTGAGAATAGGTTTGCCAAGGAGCTTGGGCAATGAAGGATTGCCGCGCGACCAAGTAAAGCAAAATCGCGGCAGCCTCCCGCCCATGGCGGTAAAGCGAGCGCTGTGTTTTTCTAACATTAATAATATTTTTTCAGATGATGCCAAGCCGCCAGATGCCCTCCAGTCGTGAAGCCGCGCTGCTGGACACCACCGCCCTTCGCGCGGCGTTTCTGCTCGAGGACCTGTTCGTCGCTGGTGAGGTGAACCTTGTCTATACCGACCTAGACCGGGCCATTGTCGGCAGCGCGATGCCCACTAGCCAGCCTCTGGTTCTTGGCAACGACGAGGCGCTGAGGGCGGACTTTTTCTGCCTGCGTCGCGAGCTAGGCATTCTCAATCTTGGTGGGGCCGGTCGCGTGGTGGTTGATGGCAGCACCCATGATCTTGCGCAACACGACTGTCTGTACGTTGGCCGCGGCAGCCGCGAGCTGTGTTTTGCCAGCACTTCGGAGGCAAGTCCCGCGGTTTTCTATCTGGTCAGTTACCCGGCTCATGCCAGCTATCCAACGGTCAAGGCGACCCGGGCTGATGCCAAGCGTCTGGAGGTGGGCAGCCGCGGCGAAGCGAACGAGCGGACGATTTTCCAGTACATTCACGAATCAGGCATCAAGAGTTGTCAGTTAGTGATGGGCTTCACTGAGTTCAAGCCCGGCAGCGTCTGGAACACGATGCCCTGCCACACCCATGCCCGCCGGAGCGAGGTGTATTGCTACTTCGACCTGCCGCCAGAACAGCGTGTTCTCCATCTGATGGGCGAACCGCAGGCAACCCGCCCGCTGTGGGTCGCAGGCCGACAGGTGGTGCTCTCACCAGCGTGGTCCATTCATTGCGGATGTGGCACGGCAAGTTATCGCTTCGTCTGGGCGATGGGCGGCGAAAACCAGTCGTTCGATGATATGGATCGTGTCGCCATTGCCGACTTGCGCTAAGACCAATTTCCCCACATCAACATGCAGGCATTCAATCTTAGCGGCAAGACCGCGCTGGTCACCGGTTGCAAGCGCGGCATCGGATTTGCTATGGCCGAGGGCCTCGCCGAAGCCGGAGCTGACATCATCGGCGTGAGCGCCACGCTCGAAGCACAGGGCAGCGCCATTGAGGCGGCCGTCACCGGTCTCGGTCGGCGCTTCAGCGCTTACTCATGTGATTTTTCCGACCGTGAAGCCGTGAAAGCATTTGCCACGACGGTCATGGCGGAGCAGGGGGTGCCTGATATTCTCGTCAACAATGCCGGTATTATCCGGCGCCAGCCTGCCGCCCAACACAGCGATCAGGATTGGTTCGAGGTGATGGAGGTCAACCTCAACGCTCAATTTTTACTCAGCCGAAGCATCGGGGCCAGAATGCTTGAACGCGGCAGCGGCAAAATGATCTTCACCGCTTCATTGCTTACGTTCCAAGGCGGGGTCACTGTGCCGGGTTACGCCGCCGCCAAAGGGGCCATCGGCCAACTCACCAAGGCCTTATCTAACGAATGGGCCGCCGGAGGCGTCAACGTCAATGCCATTGCGCCCGGTTATATTGCCACGGACAACACAACTGCGCTGCGCGATGATCCTGTTAGAAGCGGGCAGATTTTGGCTCGCATACCGGCGGGGCGCTGGGGGCAACCCGCTGATTTCAAAGGCCCGGTCGTTTTTTTGGCGAGCGCAGCATCGGCCTACGTCCATGGGGAAATCCTTGTCGTCGATGGCGGTTGGATGGGCCGCTGATGATTCCGTCAAGGCACCCTCTTGATTCTGACGCGCGGGAGTAAATTGCGCTGACACCTAGCGGATTTCCACGCTGGTGCCTGGGCGGATGAGGGTGGGTAGGCGGATGGCGTCCCAGTTGGCGAGGCGGATGCATCCGTGACTGCGGGCGCGGCCGATGGTCTCGGGGTTGGCGGTGCCGTGGAGGCCGATGCCGGGTTTACTCAGGCCGGCCCAGAAGATGCCGACGGGACTGTTAGGTCCGGGTGGGATTTCAAGGGACTCGGAGTCGCTGCTGCGTTTGCCGGTGTCGAGGAGTTGTTGGTCGTAGCGCCAGATGGGCAATTCCACCTCATTCTTAACTTCCCAGGTACCGAATTTGATAAAGCGGGCTTCACCTGGGGTGATAGGAAAAGAAGCGATGAGACCGCGGTTGGGGCGTGGTTGGGCTGGCGTTTGCTCGTCGCCGTCGGGATCGGCCACCACTAGGGCGGCTGGAGCGGCTTCGAAGATGCGGACCTGGTTGATTTTTGTATCCACGACGGCATGGCGGAGGCTCATGGTGGGATCGGTTTTATAGGCGGTGCCGGTGACTTTTTCGATCGTGAAGGGTTCGACGTTGGGCACGGTGATGGATTGGTGAGGCTCGAGGTTATCGATTTTGCGGCTGCTGTTGAGTTCGACCAAGTAACTCTCATCGCAGTGATAGCGCTCGGCCATGAATTCACCGTTGCTCCGATAACTCATCCGTTTGCTCTTGGCTTGCCGGGTGTACTTCGTGGGTAAATTCGGATCCACCCAATCCTTGATCCATTCCGGCACCACCGCCACTGCCAGCGGCGTCGGGACCGCCAGGCGGGCCGCGCTGACGACCGACGTCCAGTCGTCTAGCGGATAGCCATGGGCCTCATTCCAAGATTGGACCGCCAGTTCGGTGAAGCGCCCGGGTTTGCCGTCGATGATGCCGGGCCCGAACATTGCCTCATCGAGGAAAATCTGCAGGCTCAGGGCGTCCTCACCCGTGGGTTTTACGCTGGCCGCCACTTTCGGCTTTTCCGGTTTGATGGGCGTGTCTGGCGCATCAGGATTGATCCGCGGGGCGGATTGCTTGTTAGATTGGGGGCGGGTTGGTGCCGCAGCTGGCGTGGTGGCGGGTTGGGCAAGGGCCAGGGACGGTGGGAGGAGCAGGAGGAGGATCGATTTCAGCATGGAAGAAAAATGACCGGATGGGGATTAGGCGGGATGTGTGGCAAAGGGGGCGAGGCGTCCGGCAATGACTGCTGGGACAACCGCGGACACGACGATATCATCCCCGTCATATTCGGTCGAGAGCACCTTGGCCTGGCGGTGCAGCAAGCTGACCAATTCGGCGCGATGCTGGGGGATGCGATAGTGCTGGCGGCAAACGCGCTCGGCCAGCACTCGGGAGCAGGCGTGGAGCAAGTCCTCGAGGCCATGGCCGGTGACGGATGAGGTGGGGATGGCGTCTGGAAATTTTTCCTGTAAGCGTGTCAGCACATCGGGATCGGTGACCATGTCGATCTTATTTAAAATCGACAGGATGGGTTTGTCGCCTGCGCCCAGTTCAGCTAGCACTTCGAGAGTGGTATCGTGGAAGCGTTCGATTTCCGGGGAGGTGGCATCGTGCACATGAATGAGGAAATCGGCCAGGACGGCTTCTTCGAGGGTGGCCTTGAAGGCTTCGATCAGGCGGTGGGGGAGGTTGCGGATGAAGCCGACGGTGTCGGTGATGAGGAGGGGTTGGCCGTCGGGCAACTCGATGCGCCGGGTCGTGGTGTCCAGGGTAGCGAAGAGCATGTCTTTGGCCATCACATCGGAACCACTCAGAATGTTGAGCAAGGTGGATTTGCCGGCGTTCGTGTAGCCGACGATGGCTCCATGGGCGGTATCGACCCGCTCGCGTTCTTTGCGTTGGGTTTTGCGTTGTTTGCGCAACACCTCCAACTCGCGCTTGGCCCGGTCGATCGTCAGGTAGGCGAGACGGCGGTCCACTTCAATCTGTTTCTCACCCATGCCGCGCGACGTGCCACCGCCGCCCTGGCCGCTTTGGCCACCGCCGGATCCGGCCGATTCACGGTCCAGATGGCCCCACATCCGGGCTAAGCGGGGGAGAGCGTACTGCATGCGGGCCAAATCCACCTGCAAGCGGGCTTCCTTCGTTTTGGCGCGCCGGGCGAAAATATCCAAAATCACCTCTTCACGGTCGATCACGGTGAGGTCGGCGAGTTTTTCCCACTCCCGTTGTTGGGATGGGGCGAGGTCGTTGTCGATGATGATCACGTCGCACTCATGGGCACGGGCGAGTTCGGCGAGTTCGGCGGCTTTGCCGATACCGCAGAGGAGTTTTTTGTGGATTTCGCGGCTGCGGACGAGCACAGATTCGGCCACTTCGATCTCGAGGG
>JBAXCM010000244.1:0-7067 GCA_037141475.1 Verrucomicrobiota bacterium
CTTGGCTCATTCGCAATGACTTTGGGCTCTCAAGGACTCTAGGACACGGCAGGGCGGGAAATGGGTTAGGCTGCAAGCGACTTGCGAGGAATGCCACCCAACCAAGAAAGAGCCATGAAACCACGGAAAGCATTTGTTGCAGGAACGGCGGCGGTGGTGCAGCCGCCCGTAGCCAGCGTTGCGGTTGAAACGCAAAGTGCCGACGCAACGCCGCCGCAAGAGGCGGATTGGGGTGGCAGGACTATCTTGATCGGTCTGGCGGTGGTGGTGGCGTTATTTGTCGGCATCACCATCGTGCCGACACAATACGCGGAGTGGCGGGGAAAGCGGATAGAGTCGGCGCTGGGAGACGTGCATGTTGCGGCTCATAATCTGGCCCAGAGCGAGCACGCCGCTCGGGATGACTCGTCGGCGAAAGCCTCGGTAGATTATTCGCGGGCGCTTGCTGATATGGAAAAGGCGGAAAGCCTCGCCTACAAAGTGGGAGCCACTGGCGCAAAAGTGGGTTGGGAAAAGGATAAGGCCCGGCAGAGAGTGATGGATAACTTTGAACGAATCGAAAAATCCGATAAAGAATTTCAAGATTGGGTCAGTGCGCCGGCCAAGTAGATCCCGCGCCGGCTGAAGCCAGCGCTCCACCGCGCATCTTTCTTACCTTGTGTCTTGTGTCTTCTAGTCTTGCGTCTTGTTGGCAGTCTTGGCTTGGCAGTGGGGGCAAAGTGGGATGTGATGGGGCGCGATGATCTCAATGACGGATGGGCATCCGCTGCCAGGGTTCTGTGATGCGGTGAAAGACGCCTTTTCCAAAAAGGGCGTGCTGGCGAAATCGCGGGATTTTGAGTACCGGCCACAGCAACAGGAGTTGGCGGTGGCAGTGGCCGAGGCCTTGATCAACGCCAGTTCGCTGGTGGCGGAAGCCGGCACCGGGGTGGGCAAGTCACTCGCGTATTTGTTGCCGGCAGCGCGGTTTGCGTTGGAGACGGGGAGGAAGGGGGTGATTTCGACGCACACGATCAATTTGCAGGAGCAATTGGTGAGGAAGGACATTCCGATTGTGCGCAAGATTCTGGGGGATGATTTTCCGGCGGTGTTGTTGAAAGGGCGGCAAAATTACTTGTGTCCGCAACGGTTGTGGCGGGCGCTGGAACAGACGGACGATTTATTCACGAGCACGGAAAGCGAGGAGTTGGAAACGCTGCGCAAGTGGGCGGAAAGCACTCGCGACGGGACCTTGAGCGATTTAAAATTCCAGCCGCAGCCGAAAGTGTGGTTGCAAGTATGCAGTGAGGCCCACCTGTGCACGGCTCGCAGTTGCGGACCACGGGGGAATTGCTTTTTTCAAGAGGCACGCAAGGCGGCGGCTGATGCCCGGCTGGTAGTGGTCAATCACACGTTGTTTTTCGCCCTGCTGAACAAGAACGAGGAGCCGGACGAGGACGAGGATGGCGAGGCGGCACGCGGGAAAATCGGCGGGTTTCTATTTCCTAACGATTTTGCAATTCTCGATGAGGCCCACACGATCGAGCAGGTGGCGGCCGTGCAGCTGGGCTTGCGGTTATCGCAGTCCGGGCTGCGCTTTGACTTGCAGCGGCTGTACCATCCGAGGACGCGCAAGGGCCTGTTGAAGGGGTTTCACAAGGCCTCGGCGATGCTCGCGGTGGAGGCGACGTTGGGTGAGGTGGAACGGTTTTTCCAAAGGGTGGGGGACTCGACCCGTTTCGGTGATTTTTCGAAGGAATGCCGGATTCGTGAACCGGAGATTGTTTCCAACACCCTTGCCGAGCCGCTGCGCAAGTTGTGGCAGGAAGTCGATGCGCTGGCCGCAGATGTGGAAGCCGAGCAAACCCGGGCCGAATTGCAGGACGCCTCGCGGCGCCTGCGCGAGATGCATGGCTCGCTGGCGGTGTTTCTCGAGCAACGCGACGAGCAGAGCGTTTACTGGGTGGAGCGCAGCGGCCGGGATGAGACCCAGTACACACTCCACGCCGCCCCGGTGAATGTGGCCGAACGCTTGCGGCCCTTGTTGTTCACCGGTAAAAAATCCCTGGTGCTCACCAGCGCCACCCTCGGCGTCGGCGACCCGAAGCTCGATTACTTCCGTGGCAGGGTCGGCGCCGAACGGGCCCGCGCCGTGTGCATCGGAAGTCCCTTTGATTATCAACGACAAATGCAGGTGCGCATCTACAAATGCGTGCCGGACCCGGGCACCCCGCGATACGATGAATTGTTGGCCGAGGGGATTCGCGAGGCGGTCACCGCGAGTGACGGCCGGGCCTTCGTGCTCTTCACGAGTTACCGGACAATGCGCGATGCCGCACAACGCCTGGCAGCCTATTTTCAAGGAAAAAACTGGCGATTGTTTGTGCAAGGCGATGGTTTGCCGCGCCACCGCATGATCGAGGAATTCCGCGAGGATGGCCACAGCGTGTTGTTTGGCACCGACAGTTTTTGGGCGGGAGTCGATGTGCCCGGCGAGGCGCTCTCCAACGTGGTCGTCACCCGCCTTCCCTTTGCCGTGCCGGATCATCCGCTCGTCGCCTCGCGCTTGGAGGCCATCGAGGCAGCCGGCGGCAATCCGTTCATGGATTACTCATTGCCCGAGGCAATTCTCAAATTGCGCCAAGGGGTGGGCCGTCTGATCCGCACCCAGCGCGACCACGGAATGGTTTGCATTCTGGATAAACGAATCCTAACCAAGCGCTACGGGGCTCAGTTTCTCAAGGCCTTGCCAGATGCTCCGGTTGAAGTGATCGGCTGAGCCCCCAGATGCTAGCCGCGCCATGGAACCAGGCGACTGATCGCCTGCTTGAGCAAGCCACTGTCCCATTGGCCGGGGGCCGTCGGAGTGGCACCCAAATAGCCGTAGTTGAGGACGCTGCCGCACTGCGCGCAAAGCAGACGCGAGACGGCCGCTAACTCTCCCATGCCCATGGTCGCCACCGGCAGCCCATGCGAACTGAGCTGAAACTCCGCCAGTCGAAGCACGTCTGCAAGGGAGTTGAGCCGCGCCGCCACCTTGAACACCGCCGCTCCAGCATCACGGGCCCGCACTGCTGCGTCCTCTAACACCCCGGTGGCCGGCAGTATTTCAAAGTCGTGGTAAGAGGCAATCCACGGAATTCCCCGCCTTTGCGCCTCTTCCACAACGTCGCGCATCGATTCGCAGCTCGCCACCTCCACGTCAATGGCCGCCGCGTCAGCCCATGTCTTCCCTAATAATGAGCTGCGCATTGCGGCTGTTAGCACCCTGGCGCCGCCTTCCTCCTTGCATCGCGCGGTAAACAATAGCGGCACGCCAGCGAGGTGCTGCCAGTCCTGGCGGGCCGGCTCAAACCCTTGTCCTAGCAAGGAATCAAGCCGGATCTCCACGATGTCACAACGCTCAAGAATCGTCCGATCATCGGCTTGATGCAACGCCTCGGCGTCGCCCAAGCTGCCAATCACCCACCCTCGTCCCGCTGAAAATGAAATTTGCGTATGCGTCACACACCGCTTATGACTCCTTCCAACCCACCCGTCAATCGCATGCGCCAGACCGCCAAAATGCCTCTGTATTTACTTTGTTGAAAAACTTTCGGACAATCGACCTTTTGGCTGGTCAACCCCGTGTCCGGTTTCTAGCCTCCAGAAAATTCGCACCCAATGAACCCCAAAATTTGTACTTCCGCGTTTCTCGCCCTGACGGCTGCCGTCGTTTTTCTGACCCCCAATGCTGCCACTGGAGCGGTTAAAGTGGAGGTGACTGAGAAGCCCAAGTCTGATGATATCTTGTCGCCCGAATTCAGCGGCGTGAAGGGCAAACCTTCCAAGCCGAAGGATTGGCTCGAAGTGGAAGCCAAGATCAAAATCGAAATGCTCCCGGAGCCCAAAAATAAAACCTGCGATCGGTTGACCGTGAAGTGGTACATCGCGGTGGAAAATCCGGATAAGGTCGGCACCTTTCTGAAACTGACCAAGGAAGTCGAGTATGTGAATCTTCCGCTCAAGGAGGATGTCTATTGCTCAGTGTACCTATCTCCCGCCTCGATCAGGCGCCTTACCGGGGCCGAGCGAAGTGGCAAACGGGCCGTCAAGTACATTGGTTTCGAAGTGGTTATCGATGGCAAGGTCGTCGTGGATGCCACCGATAAGCCCGGCAAAGATAAATGGTGGGCTGCGGCATCCGAGAAGATCGCCGATAGCACGGCGGTGCCTCTGCTCAACAAATTGGAAACGCCGTTTGCCGCGATTTGGTGGGATAGATATCCTGAGATTAAAGCCAAAACGGGTCCCTGAGATGGTCGCCCAGCACTTTTCATTATTTTATTGTTGCCTCGCCTCCGACACTTCCCTTTTTATCGCTCCGCACCATGGCTGACACACTGACGACCGTCGCACTTAATATTGGTTCCCAGCGCATCGGGATGGCTGTTTTCGAGACCACGAAAAACGGTGGACTCTTGCTCAAAGGCTATGCCTCAGAGACGATTGTGGCTGACCCCGCGCAGGAGGCATCCCGAATCGGCCAGACGCGGGTGGCAGTGGCAGACTTGGCGCAGCGGCTCAAAGTCGGCCACAGCAAAGTGCGCTACGCAATCTCCGGCCAGGCGGTTTTCACCCGCTTTGTGAAACTGCCAGCCCTTCAGGACGATAACATCGAGCAATTGGTGGCGTTCGAAGCTCAGCAGCATGTGCCTTTCCCGATCAACGAGGTGGTCTGGGACTACGAAATGATCGAGGGCGCAGCCGAAAAAGAAGTGGTCATCGTCGCCATCAAAGGCGAGGCCCTCGACGAGATCAACGCGGCCATCAACGAGAGCGGATTATCGACCGCAGAGGTGGACGTGGCACCCATGGCATTGTTCAATGCGTTCTGCGCCGCCTACGGTCCACCGCAAGAACCGGTGCTGCTTATCGATATTGGTGCCAAAACGAGCAACTTGCTCTACCTCGAAGGAAAACGGTTTTTCACCCGCAGCGTTCCGGTCGGTGGCGCCGCAGTCACCACGGCCATTGCCAAGGAATACGGAGTCTCGTTCGTTGAGGCGGAACATCAAAAAATTGCCCATGGCTTGGTGGCCTTGGGTGGCGGTCACACCGAGCAGCTTGATGAGGCTGTCGCGGCGCTGGCGATGGTCATCCGCAACGCCCTGACGCGTTTGCCTTCGGAGATTGCGCGCACCACCAACTATTATCGCAGCCAGCACGGCGGTAATGCGCCGAAACGGGTGTACATCTGCGGTGGCGGAGCGAATTTGCCCTACACACTCGAGTTCTTCGAAGAAAAACTCAATTTACCCGTCGAATTTTTCAATCCTCTCAAAAACATTGCCATTGGCAAAGGAGTAGCTGCCTCAGTCCATCAACAGGAGATGCACCTGATGGGCGAGTTGGTGGGCTTGGGATTGCGCGGGATCGGCAAGTCCGCCATCAATATTGACTTGGTCCCAGCCGTGGTGGAACAAATCCGCGCCGCAGATCGCCGCAAGCCAATGCTCATCGCTGCTGCGGCCGTGTTTTTGGCCGGCGTGGCCACTTGGTCGGCCATGCAGATTGTCGCCTCGAACAAGGCTCAGGACATGACGCGTACGATGATGGAAAGTCGCGACAATCTGGCACCACTGGCAGAAGATGTCGGCAAGCTCTTGAAGACCGAGGGCGCACTCCAAGCGGTGGCCAGCAATTTCACCTCCGCTGAGGCCGATCACGCGTTCTGGCCGGACCTTCTGTCCGAACTCGCCGGAGCGCTCGCCAGTGACGCGGTTTGGATTACCGATCTGGAACCCCTCAAGGAATTCAACGCTCTCGAAGGCGAACCCAAAGCTCCCGCCGTCAATGGCAGCTCCGTGGTCAAATCAGATTTCGTCAGCAGCCCTTATGGCAGCAGTGGTTTCACAGAGTCGCCGCACGGCGAGTCACCCGAACCGGTCACCAAGGGCGGCAAAAACCAAGCCCAGGGGCCCGCAGCGCAGATGGTCAACGCAGTGAGGATTCGTGGGTTTTGGCGTGAAAATCCTGATAGCCAGAACGTGGTGTCCAAGTTGCTGAAGCGCTTGAGAGACAAGCCGGGCAGCTTCAGCTTCAGTGCCGTCGGGCCGGACCACAAACCGGTTCAACTCAAAGATGAGCAAATCCTCAAGGTCACCTTGCCTGCCGCTGAAGGCACTGAGTTGGCCTTTCCGTTTTCTATCACCCCGCCCCTCGCCCGTGAGGTGCGCATCAAGTAAACCCAAGCGCTTTTGCACCACCCGCAGTTATGAGTTGGATCAAGGAGAACAAATTTGCAGCCATCCTGGCAGGGGCTACCCTGTTAGGGGCAATCGTGCTGTTTTATGTAGGCCTGAATTATCATGGGCGCTACACGGATGCGCTGGAGAAATATCGCGGCGCAGCAGAAGAAGTCGATGGATTTGAAAAAATCCCGCTTTACCCGAGCAAGGAAAACCGTGCCGGCAAAACTAAGGCACTCAACGAGTACCGGACGGCGATTGGCGGCCTGCAGACAGCTTTCGACAAGTTCCGGCCGAAGGAACTCACCAATATCCAACCGCAAGTTTTCACCGATCACGCCAAGACCGCCAACGAGGAAGTGGCGGCCGCCTTTGAGAAGGCCCATACCAAGTTGCCGGAGGCGTTTTTCCTCGGCTTCGAAGCCTACACGGCCTCCCTTGCCCGTGAGGATGCCACCGGCCTGCTCGACTACCAGCTGGGCGCGACCAAGGAATTGTTACTCGCCTTGGCCAAGGCGGCCCCCTCGCAACTCCAGAACCTATACCGTCCGAAATTCCCCGAGGAAGACGGCGAAAAGCCCCAAGGGAATCCAAATGATGTCGCCCGCTCCTTCCCGATCGAACTCACATTCAAGGGACCAGAGCGTTCACTCAGAGATTTCCTCTCCGGCGTTGTCAAATCTCCTAACTACTTCTACGTCGTGCGCACCGTGCGCATCATGAATGAAAAACAGATCGCTCCTAACGCAAAAGATGCCAAGTTTGAAACCACTCCAGCCGCCGCTGCCGCCAAAGCCAAAGCTGACGACCCCTTCGGTGGAGCTGCTGATTTCGTGATTCCATCCGATGAACCCGCCC
>JBAXCM010000245.1:0-7062 GCA_037141475.1 Verrucomicrobiota bacterium
CAATAACACGCCGCAAAAACGGGCATGGTTGCGATGTAGATGGCGGAGGGGGTGGCAGCCCGCTACCATACCATACAGACCCACAGCTAACCAAATGGACTTTGTAAGTCATATAAAAACATATAGTTAGAAATAGTGTTCCAGCATGGGACTTCTTGATGTCCCACTGCATCCCCTCTATAATGGCATACACAATGGCATACGGACTAGGGGATGGCGATGGGCAAGAGCACACACAAGCCGGGAAAATTGGCCCCGGTTGCACTAAAAACCTTGGGTGACGGTTGGCACTCCGACGGCGGCAATCTGTACCTGTTTGTTCGAGGCGATAGCCGAGGGTGGGTTTTCCGTTTCGTAGCTCCTGACGGCAAGCGTCGCAACATGGGGCTGGGGTCTCAATACTCCGTAACCCTCGCCGAAGCACGCAAGCAAGCCGCTCTCCTGCGGGAGCAGGTCAAACACCCCACGGCACCCAACGACCCCCTCGCCGCACGGCAGGAAATCCGCCTGGCGCAGAAGCTGACAGCACGCAAGCACATGACCTTCAAAGCCTGCGCGCTCGCTTACATAGAGGCGCACCGCGCCGAGTGGAAAAATCCCAAGCACGCGCAGCAGTGGGAGAACACGTTAGCCACCTACGCCTATCCGGTTTTCGGTGACTTGCCGGTGGCCGCCATTGACGATGCGCTGGTGCTGAAAGTGCTGATGCCGATCTGGGAGTCGAAGACAGAAACGGCAACCCGCTTGCGTGGCCGCATTGAATCGGTTCTGGACTGGGCCACATTCAGCAAGTTTCGGCATGGCGACAACCCCGCCCGCTGGAAAGGGCACCTCGATAATTCACTGGCGAAGCCGAACAAGGTGGCGAAAGTCACACACCATGCCGCGCTGCCTTACGCGGAAGTGGGTCCGTTCATGGTGGCCCTTCGGGAACGCGAGGGGCTGGGCGCACGGGCGCTGGAGTTTGCAATTCTGACCGCTGCCCGGTCCGGCGAAGTTCGCGGCGCGACGTGGGACGAGATCGACATGGTTAATCGGCTTTGGATCATTCCCGCCGCGCGCATGAAGATGGAGCGGGAGCATCGTGTGCCGTTGTCCGATGCTGCTGTCAAACTACTCAAGACTCTGTCCCATGTTGAAGACGAAGTGCTGGTCTTCCCCAGTTCCAAGCCGAAGCGTCCCATGTCAGATATGACGCTCACTGCGGTGCTGCGTCGCATGGCGCGAGGCGATCTGACTGCGCATGGGTTCCGGTCAACCTTCCGCGACTGGGCAGCAGAGTCCACCAACTACCCAAGCGACATGGCCGAGATGGCTCTGGCACATTCCATCGGTGACAAGGTCGAAGCCGCCTACCGGCGCGGCGACATGCTGAAAAAGCGGTTTCGTATGATGAATGAGTGGGCGAAGTATTGCGGCACCGTGCGCAAAGCTGATGCGAAGGTGGTTCCGATAAGAGGCGTGGCGTGATTGCGGCCCTCATGTCATCCAAATTCGCCGACGTCAAACTCGACGGTAGCTGTTGCGTCGCTTTGCTCGAAGCTAAACATAGAGCATTGGCAATACTGCACGACTGCCCACAGGTCATGCCCGCTACAACCCAACTTTTCAATCAGCTTACGGCCTTACCCGACGCCAGCGATCTGATTTACCGCCAGGCAGGTCCAGAAGAATGGCTAGCCTGCGCTATCAAAGCACTTATCGAAGTTGATGCAGGCGCCGCTGACCGAAGCGGTCATCTTGAACGCTATGCAGCTAAAGCATTGGAGCATGCTGGGCAAATACTGAAACATCAGCAGAGTCTACAGGATGGATATCAAGAGCACGTCGAACAAGCCGCGACCGAGCGCGAGGCGAATCGCCAGAAGGCCGAGAAGGCAAAAGCGGAAAAGGGCGAGTCATCGCGCAAAGCGATACTCGACTGCTATGACAAAGTGCTTAAAGAACGGGGAAATGCGGTGGGTAACCAAGCAGAAGTTGCTCGCCGCTTGAAAATTACCCCCGCTCGCGTCTCGCAAGTCCTCGCGAAACATTAAATATCCAAGGATATTTACTTTGTTGTTAATAATCAGTATGTTGTGATTGTTTTATGGGGCTGATTGGCTAGACTTGGCGCACCACTTAACCGGAGCTCCACACCATGCCGACACCTATCACCACCACTGCACACCGCAAGGCGCTTCGCCTTCCTGCGGTTCTTGAAAAGACCGGTCTGTCCAAGACCCATCTTTATCGCCTACAGAAGCAAGGCAAGTTTCCAAAATTTCATAAACTCTCCGAACGCGTATCGGTTGCTGACGAAACCGAGATTGACGCCTGGCTCGCAGAGAAGTTCGAAGGGGCCCACTCATGATCCCCGTCAAGCGCACTCCTTCCACCCCGCCCGGCATCGGTCGCCTGACCATGCGGCAGACTGCCGCCGCCATCGGTACCAACCTTGGCCACCTGGTCTTACTCCGCTCGAAGGGCTCGATGCTATTCGATCCCACCTTCCCGCCGATGGTTGGTGGCACTTTCGACGAGGCAGCGATTTCGGCGTGGAAGAAGCGCCGCGATGAAGGAGGTGCCCAGTGAGCATCACCTATCGCATCCTCGACCACCAGGCCGAGAACAAAGGCCTCGACGCTCCCGAGTTGCCTCGGGCCCTCGTCTGCATCCATCGTGCACTTCTGCTTGCGGAAGTCCCCGGTATCCGCTGCACCAATACCTTGCACGGCGAGCAGCGCTTCGACACCGCCGAGGACACGCCGGTGCATACCTTCATGGCACACATCACGGCCAAAGCGCGGAAGGGGGAGAGCATCCCCTCGCCGCGCGAGGCGCTCGCAATGTTCGGTCTCTGCTGCCATAGCCCGATACCTTGCGGCGCACCCGTCGATTGCCATTCGGCAGCAATCCTTGACCCCGAAAAACAAAACCCCAGCGCGCCAACGCCGGGGTCTAAATTGAAAGCAAACTCAAAATGAATACTACTACACTTGACTACGCCTTGCACTACGCATCGCTCGGCATCCCCGTCCTCCCGCTGCACTACATCACCATCGACGACTCATGTTCCTGCGGCGAGGCCAAACCCTGCAAGAAAGCCAAACATCCACTTGGCCGTCTGGTTCCCCACGGCCTCACCGACGCCACCACCGACGAAGACACGATCCGCCAGTGGTTCGAGGGCAGGCCCTACAACATCGGCATTTGCACCGGCACCGAGAGCCGCATATTCGTGCTCGACCGTGACGACCGCGACGGCGGCGACCAGTCGCTCGCCGATCTGGAAGACACCCACTCCACATTACCCGCTACCCTCTCTCAGCGCACCGGCAACGGAGTTCACTACCTGTTCAACCTACCGCCCGATCAACCGATAAAGAACTCGGCCAAGAAGATCGCGCCGGGTCTGGACATCCGTGGTATCGGTGGTTACATCGTCGCGGCCCCGAGCGTCCATCAAAATGGAAACACCTACACTTGGCTCGACTGCGAATTGCCCGCCCGCGACCATATCGCCGATGCACCCCCGTGGTTGCTTGATCTGTTATCGCAGGAGGTCAAGCCGGTCTCCGGCGCCAGTGCGCCACGCGCCGCGAACTCTTCCAACGCCGCGTTCATGGCCGGCGTTTTCACCTGGCCCGACAAGATCGAAGATGGGCAAGGCCGCGAAGACTTCCTAATCCGCGCCGCCGGGCACTTGCGTGGCAAAGGGCTGGACCAACCGGACATCAACCGTATCCTGCTCGACTTCAACACCGCACACATTGATCCGCCGTTGGACGCCACCGTCGTCCTCGACCGTGCAGGGCGGTACGAAGCCACCGACCCGATCCACGCCGCCAACGATTCCGACTGGCCGGAGCCCGAGGAAATCACCGCCACGTTGCCGCCGGTTCCGCCGTTCGATGATCGGCTCCTGCCCAAGGTCTTCCGCGCATGGGTGACCGACATCGCCGACCGGATGCAATGCCCAGTCGAATATCTCGCCGTCGGTGCGATGGTCGCTGCCGGTGCCGTCGTTGGTAACCGCGTCGGGGTTCAGCCCAAGCAACACGATACCGGCTGGATCGAAGTTCCCAACATCTGGGGCGCCATCGTCGGCAGACCGGGTGTGATGAAATCACCCGCACTCGCCCAGGTGCTGCTGCCGCTGCGCCGCCTTGAATCGCAGGCGCTCGCTGCCTTCACTGCCACCCGTGCCCAGTTCGAGCTGGACAAAATGCTCTACGAGGCCAACCGCAAGCAGATCGAAGCGCAAATCAAGAAGGGCGCAACCATCCATCCCGGCCAGTTGCCCGTGCCACCCGAAGAGCCCCAACCGCCGCGCTACCTGCTCAACGATGCCACGTATCAAAAACTCGGTGCGGTGCTGGGCGGCAATCCGCACGGTCTGATGGTGTTTCAGGACGAAATGTCCGGCTTGCTGCAACGCCTCGACAGCGACGGCCAGGAGGCCGCGCGGGCCTTCTACCTTGAAGCGTGGAACGGCCAGCAAAGCTACACCTTCGACCGCATCGAGCGCGGCACTGTACGCATCCCGCGACTGTGCTTCTCCTTGCTCGGCGGCCTGCAGCCTTCAAAGCTGCGCGAGTATCTGCGTTCCGCTGTCTACGGTGGCAAAGGCGACGACGGCCTCGCGCAGCGCCTGCAAATGCTTGTGTATCCCGACATTGCTCCCGAGTGGACGCAGGTGGATCGACTGCCCGACCTCACCGCCGCTGCCGCTGCCGAGGATGTCTTTGATCGCCTCGCCATGCTCGACCCGGTGGCGCTGGGTGCGCGCCAGCCTTATCCGGACTGCACGCCGGTCTTCGGCTTCGACGAACCGGCCCAAGACCTGTTCAACAAGTGGTGGGCTATTCTTGAAAATCATCTGCGCAGCGCCGATAACCATCCTGCGCTGGAGTCGCACATCAGTAAATATCGCAAGCTGGTACCGGCACTCGCGTTGCTCAATCACCTGATCGTTGGTAAGGCCGGTGACATCGGTGTCCTCGCATTGACGCGTGCCATCGACTGGCAAAAGTTCCTGTTCGCCCATGCCAAACGCGCCTATGCGGCCGTCACATCGGCGACGATGGATTCGGCCAAGGCCTTGTCTAAACATATCCAGCGCGGCGCCCTGAAGGATGGCTTTACCGTGCGCGAGGTCTACCGCCACAACTGGTCGCTACTGAGCAACGTCAAGGAGGCCACCGAGGCCGTGGAAGTGCTCGCCGATCTCGGCTGGCTGCGCGCCGTGCAGGACAAGCGGGTCAACTTTACCGACGGTCGCGCGACGGTGCGCTACTTCATCAACCCGCGTTTGCAGGCAGCCGCGTAATGGCTGTTCTGTCACTGCGGGGGATGGCACCTTTCCAATGCATGAGCGAAGGCAGAAATGCACTGACACAAGATGACGATAGATATATTGTTGTTCCGTCACCCTCTGTCAGTTTCAAAACTCAATGCGCGCTCGTTGAAAAAGGGGCCACCCCCCTCACTGCCATTACTGACACAAGGAATTGATATGCCACCACCACCAGAAGAACGTGCCCGATACATGCAAACCTACATGGAACAGATGCGCCAGGTTGCCGCCAAAGCTAACGCCGAAGCCGATGAACGCCGTCATTTACGCAACCAGATCGAGAAACGTAAACTCGAAATGGAATTGGCCAGCCTGTCGGCCAAGCCAAAAATGGTCGTGCCGAAGCGCAGGTCTGTCGACACCTACGAGACCCAGATCATCGAGTGGTTCAGCCGGCTGCCGCCCGCCGCCCGCGCTGCGCCGCGAACAATGGCCGAGTTCATCAACCTGCTTGCCGGTCGCACACTAGGCATGCGGGCTCACGCACCGGATGT
Organism: Verrucomicrobiota bacterium; assembly: GCA_037141475.1. Taxonomy (GTDB): domain Bacteria; phylum Verrucomicrobiota; class Verrucomicrobiia; order Verrucomicrobiales; family Akkermansiaceae; genus Luteolibacter. Next base: position 5,833 of record JBAXCM010000245.1, read on the forward strand.
GTCGCGAATCCTGTCGCGTTTGGGTTGGGTTAGAAAGAGAATTTGGTCCGCCGACGGCGAGGGCCGTCGCGTGTGGGTACCACCGATCTGAGGCTCGTATGCCTTTCGGTCGATTGCCCCTACGCGGCACAAGGGCTAGACTCGCACCACTCTGAGTAGGGCGGCTGTCCGCGTCCCCGTCAGGTCACCGGGTTCCAATAGATCATTTTCAAAATTATGAAAATACTCCTCAGTGTTTTGCTATTGCCCGGTGCTGCATTAGCCCGAGATCATGACCCGGAAGTTGGTTTCTATATGGCGATACTGATGGCCATTGGCGTTGTGGTATGGGTTATCGGCTCCGTACTTTTCAAAACGGTATTTGGCAAAAAGCCTGCCGGAAATGCAATGGCGTCACCCCCCGCTGCGTTTTCTCTGGGGCTTGCCGCATCGGCGGCTGTCGATCCCGCGCGGCCAGCAGCGCCAACGCTACCCTCTGGTTCCACTACATTCGGCAGTTCCCCCGCTGTAGCCGCGAGCATTGCTGCAGGCGCTGCTGGGCCTAAGGCTGCCCTAGCCATCGACGAGGACGCAATCTATGCCGCCATCGCCAACGAACTCAAGACTGGCGCTACCAGCGAGGGGCTATGGATTCGCCTATTCGCTGAGTGCGACGGTGACGAGAATCGAACGAAAGTCGCCTATATCAAGCAGCGTGCAGAGAGCCTTATCTCTGCTGAACGCCTGCGTCTGGATCAGATTGAACGAGAAAGGTCTGCCGAAGCTGACAGACTGGAACAAGCCAGACGTCAACATGGCGGCTTTGCTGATCCAGAGCTAGTGGCTGCAGTTTGGGGTGGTAATTCGGCAACAGTGTTGAATCTGTTGAAGCGCGGTGTCGTGCCCATTGGCACCGATGAAAATGGCCGTTCGCTGCTCGAACTCGCGCGTATGCGAAATGACGAGCCAATGTTGCAGTTACTGAAGGTATATACCCCTGAAGTGCTTAAAGTTCAATTCGATTCGACCAGTTCCGTTACTGCAAATTCTGTTGATGACGAAGGCAGTGGAATTGCTATTCTGGTCGGGATTATTTTCGTCGCAGCGGCTTGTGCCTTCTTATTGATGAAGTAGGCCGCCGCATTTTGGAGCAGACAACGCCCCGGCTTCATAAGCCGGACTTAACCGGCATCGGTAAGTAATCGTAATGCCTATGGCATACTATTGAATTGTTGACCGTGCTTTACGAGC